>JAZKGK010000190.1:0-16929 GCA_040385915.1 Bacteroidota bacterium | reverse complement strand
GCATTGTTAATCAAATCGCGGTACAATTGCTCGGCATAGAAGGGCGCAATGGGCGACATTAAGCGAGCAACCGTTTCCAGACAGGTGTGCAGGGTTTGGTAAGCTGCTTTTTTGTCTTCATTATATTCTCCGGGGCGGCCTCCTGCCTTCCAGAAACGTTTGCGGTTGAGGCGCACGTACCAGTTACTCAAATCGTCGGACACAAAATCCTGGATAGCACGGGCGGCTTTCGTCGGATCGTAATCGTCGAGTGCTTCCTGTACTTTCACGATCAGGCTATTCAGTTTGGACAAGACCCAAAGGTCGCTTTCCGTACGCTGAGCCAAGGGCACTTGTGCATCGGTATAGTCGAACTCGTCGAGATTAGCGTAAAGCGCAAAGAAGTTATAGGTGTTTTGTAAAGTACCGAAGAACTTGCGCTGCACTTCCTGGATTCCGTCCAGGCTAAATTTCAGGTTTTCCCAAGGTGGGGCATTCGCGATCAAATACCAGCGCGTGGCATCCGGGCCGTAGGTGGCGATGGTCTCAAACGGATTGACAATATTGCCCTTCCGCTTCGACATTTTCTCCCCGTTCTTATCCAGCACCAAGCCCGTCGACACAACGTTTTTGAAGGCGACACTGTCGAACAGCAAACCAGCGATGGCGTGCAAAGTAAAGAACCAGCCGCGTGTCTGATCTACGCCTTCCGATATAAAGTCGGCAGGGAAGCTTTTGGCAAATACGTCCTGGTTTTCGAATGGATAATGCCACTGTGCATACGGCATCGCGCCTGAATCGAACCACACGTCGATTAGATCGGTTTCGCGGTACATCGGTCTGCCGGTTGGCGACACCAGCACCACATCATCTACATAAGGCCGGTGCAAGTCTTCGATCTGGGCCGGATTTTTGAAGCCAGCTTTCACCGCTTTCGCCATTTCTACTTCCAGATCCTGGATTGAACCGATACAGATTTCCTCCTTGCCATCTTCCGTCCGCCAGATCGGCAGCGGCGTTCCCCAGTAGCGCGACCGTGACAGGTTCCAGTCTACCAGATTCTCCAGCCAGTTGCCAAAACGGCCTGTTCCAGTACTTTCAGGCTTCCAGTTGATGGTTTTATTCAATTCGATTAGGCGATCCTTCATGGCCGTGGTGCGGACAAACCAGCTATCGAGCGGGTAATACAGCACGGGTTTGTCGGTACGCCAGCAATGCGGATAGGTGTGTTCGTACTTCTCCACCTTGAACGCTTTGTTTTCTTCCTTCAGCTTGATCGAAATCAGCACGTCGGTCGATTTATAGCCCTCAGCCGTTTCGTCGGCATTGTTGTAGTTCTTCACGTACATGCCGCCGAACTCACCTATTTCCTTCACAAACTTGCCTTGCTTGTCCACAATCGGCACCCACTTATCGTTTTCATCCTTCACCATGATCGAAGGAATGTCGTTCTGTTGGGCTACCCGATAATCGTCTGCACCGAAAGTAGGAGAGGTATGCACCACACCCGTACCATCTTCTGTGGTAACGAAATCGCCGATGATGACGCGGAAAGCCGGTTTTTCTGGTTTTACGTACGGCAACAATTGTTCGTATTCCACGCCTTCCAGGTCGCTGCCTTTGTATTCAGCTACCACCTGAAAAGGAATGACTTTATCGCCTGGCTTATAATCAGCCAGTAGCAGATCCTTGGCTTTTTCAGAGAAATATTTTCCTACCAAGGCCTTCGCCAGAATCACGCTGATGGGCAGGAAGGTATACGCATTAAAGGTCTTAATTTTAACGTAATCGATGTTTTTTCCTACGGTCAAGGCCGAGTTGGCAGGCAGGGTCCAGGGCGTGGTAGTCCAGGCGAGGATATAGACATTTTCCTCTCCATCAAACAACCTTTCAGACTTAGCATTCCTGGTTACTTTAAACTGAGCCACAATAGACGTATCCTTCACATCCTTGTAGGTGCCAGGTTGGTTCAATTCATGTGAACTCAAACCGGTTCCGGCTGCTGGAGAGTATGGCTGAATGGTATAACCCTTGTACAACAGCCCTTTGTCATACATTTTCTTCAGCAGGTTCCACACCGATTCGATGTATTCCTTCTCGTAAGTAACGTAGGGATTGTCCAGATCCACCCAATAACCCATCTTTTCGGTCAGGTCATTCCACTGGCCAGTGAATTTCATCACGGCCTCGCGGCATTTCTGGTTATAGGCTTCGATGCTGATTTTCTTGCCAATGTCTTCCTTGGTAATGCCCAGCTCTTTTTCTACCTGAATTTCAATGGGCAGACCGTGCGTATCCCAGCCGCCTTTGCGCTTCACCTGGAACCCTTGCAGGGTTTTGTAACGGCAGAAAATATCCTTGATGGAGCGAGCCATGACGTGGTGAATGCCCGGCGTACCGTTGGCAGAGGGCGGTCCTTCATAGAAGGTAAAGGTCGGTTTACCCTCGCGGGTGCTCACCGACTTTTCGAAAATCTGATTCTCTTTCCAGTAGGCCAGAACGGTTTCTCCTACTTTGGCGTAATCTAGGTTGGGGTGCTGTTGGTATTTCACTGGGTCGTTTCCTTGAAAAACACAAAGGTAATTATTTTTCTGAGGGAAAAGATAGGAAACAGACGTAGAAGGCAATAGGTGCTTGGTAGCAAAAGAATGGAAATGTTTCGGCTTATGCTCCGCAGGGTTGTCCACACGAATGTACGGAAAGCATTGAGCTGATGGATATTTACCGTCAGCTCAATGCTAACCAGCTACTTTACGAATCGAAACGGGTAACGCCTACCACTCCAGCAACCTTGAGTAGTTTTTTCATCAGAATATCCAGGTGCTCCGTATCGTGGACAAAAAGCATAATAATTCCTTCGAAGATCCCATCGTTGGTGTCGATGGTGATTGAGCGCATATTTACTTTCAGCTCATTAGAAATGATCCGAGTAATATCGTTGACAATTCCTACTCGGTCGGTGCCAGTGAGGCGAAGGCCAGCCAGAAAAGCAATGGCTTTTTGTGAAGTCCACTTGGCTTTAATAATGCGGTAACCGTAATTAGACATCAATTCAATGGCATTGGGGCAGTTGGTGCGGTGAATTTTAATGCCTTCATTGACAGTGACGAAGCCAAAAACATCATCTCCAGCAATGGGATTACAGCATTTGGCCAGCGTATAATCGATACTGTCCATATCTTCTCCGATCAGCAGCATATCAGACTCCACCCCACGAACCTTCTTAATGGCTTTCTCAAAAGATTTGGCATCCAGAATAGAGGAATGCTGATCGCTGGTGTTGGCTTTGATGAGTTGATCTGCCTTGAATTTTCTGATTTGCCCAGCATCCAGGTAGCCCTTCCCTACATTGTAGAAAAAATCTGCCACTGTTTTGGCATTGAAATAGGCCCGTAGTTGATTCAACGTTTCGTGGGTGACGGGCAACTTCAACTGTTTTAGCTTCTTGGTAACCAGGTCTTTTCCGTCAGTAATGTATCGTTTTTTGTCTTCCTTCAGGAAATCTTTGATACGGGTTCTGGCTTTGGAACTGACGACGAAGCGCAGCCAGTCTTCGCTGGGTTTTTGTTTGCTGGACGTGAGTATTTCTATCTGATCGCCATTGTTGAGTATGTAGCTGAGTGGCACCAGCCGTTGGTTTACCTTCGCGCCCAGGCAGCGAATACCAATTTCGCTGTGTATTTCAAAAGCAAAATCCAGGGCGGTAGCACCCGTAGGCAGCACTTTCAAATCGCCTTTGGGTGTAAAAACAAACACTTCCTCCGTAAACAGATTGCTACGGAACTCATCCACAAATTCGATAGCGGAGTAGTTATTATGCTCCAGCATATCTCTCACCTTCGTAATCCAGGCTTCCAGGCCAGTTTCCTGATGCGTACTACTTTCTTTGTATTTCCAATGTGCGGCGTAGCCCTTTTCCGCAATCTCATCCATCCGCTCCGTGCGAATTTGTACCTCTACCCATTGTCCGGCCTTGCTCATTACCGTGGTATGCAGCGATTCGTAGCCATTGGCACGCGGCGTACTGATCCAGTCGCGCAGCCGGTCGGGGTTGGGTTTGTAGTAATCCGTTACGATGGAGTATACTTGCCAGCACACGGCTTTTTCCTGCTCTGGTTTTGTCGTTACAATAATGCGGATGGCAAACAAGTCATAGACCTCCTCAAAAGGAATTTTCTGCTTTTTCATCTTATTCCAGATGGAATAAACGGACTTAGGCCTTCCTTTGATGACGTATTCAAAGCCCAAATGCTTGATGTCTTCTTCTAGGGGAGTAATAAAATCGCGGATGAAGCGATCGCGTGCGGCCTTGGTTTCCTTCAGATCGCTGATGATTTGCTGATAGGCCTCTGCTTCGGTAAACTTCAGAAACAAATCTTCCAGTTCCGATTTGATGGCGTATAGGCCCAATCGGTGCGCCAGAGGCGCGTACAGGTACATGGTTTCGGAAGCAATTTTGAGCTGCGAATTGCGGGGCATGCTATCAAGCGTCCGCATATTATGCAGCCGGTCTGCAATTTTTATCAGAATCACCCGTACGTCATCGGACAGGGTGAGCAGCATTTTGCGAAAGTTTTCGGCCTGCTGGGAGGTGCCGTATTCGAAAACGCCGGCGATCTTGGTGAGCCCATCAATGATTTGGGCGACTTTTGGGCCAAAATCCCTTTTAATGTCTTCAATCTCCAACTCTGTATCTTCTACCACATCGTGCAGCAGCGCCGACACAATAGAGGTAGTTCCCAGGCCAATTTCTTCTACCGCAATCTGAGCAACCGCCAAAGGATGATAAATGTATGGCTCGCCCGATTTTCGCCGCATATCCTTGTGCGCCTCTAGCGAGGTATTGAAGGCTTTCTTGATTAGCTTGGCATCATTATCCTTCAGAAAGGGTTTAGCAGACTTGAGCAGCTTCCGGTATCGCTTTAAAATTTCTTTTCTCTCTAACTCTAAATCTATGGTCTCCACTTGCATTGAGTTCAAATAAGTAAGCTTGGGATGGATAGGATTGCAGAAGCCAATTCAGCTATTTTAAGGCTATTTTAACAAAGACTTCCGATGTCTTCTTATCCTAATGTATAATTTTTCTGGTAAAATTCATTGGCTAATAACTAAAATTCAAAAATTATTTAAAAACTCATTGTAGATGTTAGAATGATTCCTACATTTGCACTCCCGTTAAAAAGGGCAGTTTGCGGATGTGGCGGAACTGGTAGACGTGCCAGACTTAGGATCTGGTGCCGCGAGGCGTGGGGGTTCGATTCCCTCCATCCGTACATTAATAAACCCTCAATGCCATACACATGGGATTGGGGGTTTTAAGTTTTAAAACCATTCATTCACCTCAAAACAGTAGTACATTGAATATCACATTAGAAAAAACGGATGCTGTCAATGCTTCTTTGAAGGTAAAGCTGGAGGAATCTGATTACCGGCCAAAGGTAGGGGAGAAACTCAAAGAATATAGCCGTAAAGCCGTTGTGAAAGGATTCAGACCTGGCAAAGTACCCGCTTCGCTTATCCAGAAAATGTACGGCAAAGGAGTATTGGTAGAGGAAATCAATGCGCTGTTGGGTAAATCGGTTAACGAATATATCAAAGAACAAAAGCTCAACCTGGTAGGTGAGCCCATGCCTGATGTGGCAAGCGACATTGATTGGGATAACCAAAAGGAATTTGAGTTCAGCTACACCTTAGGCCTAGCTCCAGACTTTTCGGTTGATTTGTCGTTCCCGGTGGCCAATTACCAAATCGAACTAAGCGATAAAGAGGTAAACGAGACCATCGCGAACCTGCAAAAACAATATCCCCGCCATACGCATCCTGAAACTTCTGAAGCAGAAGATAAAATCTCCGGCTTGCTGAAGCAGAAAGAAGGCGACCTAAACGTGCCGGTTTCTATTCAAGTAAATGAGGTAAATGCCGATGCGCAGGCGCTGTTTATTGGCTTGAGCAAAGACAGTACGCTAACGTTCGAACTGTCGAAAGTTTTTGCTGATACTGAAGCAATTGCTAAAATTACCGGCGTACCCGAAGAAAAAGTAGCGGAACTGACGGGGGAGTTTGAATTAACCGTTGAAGAAATTCACCGCAATTTGGATGCGCCGCTGGATCAGGAGTTTTTTGATAGTATTCTTGGAAAAGATGCGGCAACCAACGAAGAAGATTTCCTGACGAAAGTACGGGAAATTATGAGCGACAATTACCAACGTGAAACCGAAGCTTTGTTGCAACGGGATATTCAGGAAAAGTTAGTTAACCAGAATTCTTTCGCTTTGCCTAATGAATTCCTAAAAAAATGGCTACTGGCAAGCAACGAAGGCAAAATAACGGCAGAGCAAGTTGAACAGGAGTATGATGTATACGCCCGTGAATTGCGCTGGAACCTGATCAAAAACAAGATTGCCGAGGAAAATGATCTGAAAGTAGAGCACGAAGAAGTGATGGAAAGAACCAAAAACCTGATCGGTCAGCAGTTCGGCCTAAGTGGCATGGGCGGTATGGATGAGGCAATGGCAAGCACTATGGATACTTTTGCCAACAACTTCCTGAAGGCTGAAAAAGGGAAAAACTATATGAATATCTTTAACCAAGTGTTTGCCGATAAGGTAATAGGCCTGGTAAAGAGCAAATTGGTATTGGAGAAAACACCCGTGGAAGTAGAAGAATTTAAGAAACTGGCTGCTGCACAATAAGCTATCTTTCCTTTCTCAGTTATCTGCAATCAATGGCAGAACGAGTAGGAAGCTGGTAGGCTTACAATATTAAGCGAGCATTTACGTCAACATAAGAGCGGGGAAGATCCCCAATTAAAAAAGTCCTTTGTACAAAGGACTTTTTTTTTAGATTTGTGCGTATAGTTTTATTCAAATCAAAAATCATCGGTATGCTTAATAAAGAAGAATTCAGAAAATACGCTGTGCAAGGTCAACGCCTCAATGGCCTCGCAGTAGATGGTTACATTAACCGGGTAGAAGCGATGACCCGTTCGGTGATTGAAGAAAGACCCATGAATTTCCGGGAAGTAGACGTTTTTTCCCGCTTGATGGCCGATCGTATCATTTTCCTGGGCATGGGAATCGACGATAATATTGCCAATATCGTGGTAGCGCAATTGCTGTTCCTGGAGTCGGCAGATGCCAAGAAAGATATTTTGCTTTATATCAATAGCCCAGGCGGCTCGGTATATGCCGGTTTGGGTATTTATGATACGATGCAATACATCCGACCTGATGTGGCTACTATCTGTACCAGTTTGGCGGCTTCTATGGGTGCAGTGTTGCTTTGCGGTGGCGCGGCAGGCAAGCGTTCGGCCTTGCCTCACGCTCGTGTCATGATTCACCAACCTTCTGGTGGAGCGCAAGGGCAATCGACTGATATTGAAATCACGGCTAAGCAAATCGTTATTCTGCGCAAGGAATTGTACGAAATCATTGCCAGCCACAGCAAACAGCCATTTGAGCAAGTAGAAAAGGACTCTGACCGCGATTACTGGATGAAAGCGGAAGAAGCTAAAACCTACGGCCTGATCGACGAAGTGCTGACCCGCGAAGATCTGCTTGTAAAAGCCTAATGGGCGAAGCACGCAAAGCCCTGCGGATAAATTGATGTGCGAATGTACCGATGATGAAAATTCGTTCGTACATTCGCACTTTCATTGGCAGATTTTCCAATCGATTAATTTTGCATATCTACTTATATGGCTCAAATTAGCTGTTCATTTTGCGGAAGGAAGAAGAGTGAAACGTCGCTGCTACTTTCGGGTATCAACGCACACATCTGTAATTTCTGCATAGAACAAGGCCACCAGGTGATCCTGGAAGAAACCAAGCCGAAAAGCACTGGCAAAGCAGTACCTACCCGCTTTAACCTGGTAAAACCCATCGAAATGAAGAAGTTCGTGGACCAGTACGTGGTGGGGCAGGACGAAGCAAAGAAAGTAATGTCAGTAGCTGTTTATAATCACTATAAACGCCTGATGCAGAAGCCAACCGAGGATGATGTGACCATTGAAAAGTCGAACATTATTATGGTGGGCGAAACGGGAACGGGAAAAACCTATCTGGCTCGCACGATGGCTAAGATTCTGCAAGTACCTTTCTGTATTGCCGATGCTACCGTAATTACCGAAGCGGGCTACGTAGGCGAAGATGTGGAAACCATTCTGACGCGCCTGCTGCAAGCCTCTGACTATAATGTAGAAGCAGCAGAGCGAGGCATCGTCTATATTGATGAAATTGATAAAATTGCCCGCAAATCAGATAACCCATCTATTACGCGCGATGTAAGTGGCGAGGGAGTGCAGCAAGCCTTGCTTAAGCTGCTGGAAGGAACCGTAGTGAATGTTCCCCCGCAGGGAGGCCGTAAGCACCCCGACCAAAAGATGATCGCCGTGAATACCGAAAACATTCTGTTTATCTGCGGTGGCGCATTCGACGGCATTATCCGGCACATCTCTAAGCGCATGAACACTCGTCCGATTGGCTTTGCTGGTCGCGATGATAATCATAACCAATTATCTGATCGGGATAATCTATTGAAGTACGTAACGGCCCAAGATTTGAAGTCTTTCGGACTCATTCCCGAGCTGATCGGACGCTTACCCGTACTTACGTACCTGGAACCACTGGATCAGGAAACCTTGCGGCAGATTTTGACTGGCCCCAAAAATGCCATTACCAAGCAATACCAGAAGTTATTCCAAATGGAAGGAATCAGCCTGGAATTTGACTCGGATGCCCTGGATTATATTGTAGAGCAGTCAATGGTATTCAAACTGGGTGCCCGTGGCTTGCGCTCCATCTGCGAATCCATCATCACTGATGCGATGTTTGAGATGCCTTCTCAACCTCATATCAAGGAATTTCTGATTACGCTCGAGTACGCCCAAGAAAAGCTAGAGAAGTCGAAATTGAGCAAATGGCGGGCGGTGGCTTAGCGTTGATAGGCTAGCGGTAGTTCGCGCAATTTTTTTAGACAAATAATTAAGCAGAACTAGCCAATTAAAGCACAAGGCCGTGTTCATTAAACGCTACCGATTGCCACTTACCATTCAATAGCACACTTACCTGTTGGTAACCTACTTCTTTCAATACCAGCGCAGTAGCTGAGAAATAGGTAGTGATCTCATCTGGGTGATGCGCATCCGAGTTGAGGGTAATCGGAATGTTCATGGCGTGCATTTGTTTCAGCACCCAGCGGCTAGGATACGTTTCTACTGACTTCTTCTTGTATAAGCCGCGCGTGTTTACTTCTACGATCACGCCCGCTTGGGCAATGGTATGCAAAGTTTCCTCCACGGCTTCCCGGTACCAATCAGCCGATTCTGAAAATAAACTCCCTGTTTCACTCTGAATTTTTATTTTATCCAGGTGCCCCACTACATCTGGGCAGGATGAATGGACCATTTGCCGGATTAATTCGTAATACCGGCAGACTGCTATTTGGATATTGCCACGAAATATTTGATCCAGCCCTTGTAAGAACACTTGGTGCAACCCATCAATTTCCCAGTGTTTTCCGTCAGGGAACTTATCAACAAAATGTACCGAACCAATGGTGTAATCGAGCTGGAGAGGTTGGAATACCTCACTTTTGGGGCTAATCACGCCCGGAATAAAATCTATTTCCAGGCCACAATACAGTTGAATATCCTCTTGCCAGTGGTGTTTCAGGCGGTTAATTTCTAAGGCATACGACTGAAGCTTATCTGTTTTCATGCACCAGCCACAATCGAAAGGTACAGGTGCGTGAGAAGAAAATCCGTAGGCGAGTAGTTTGTCGGTGAGGGCGCGTTCTACGTACCGTTCAGGTTCATCAGTTCCATCGCAGTAGCGACTGTGGCTATGGTAGTTCGTCCAAGGCATGAATGATAGGCTGTTGGAAGGTAAGTGTTAAAATATTGAAAGGAAATATATAGTTATTTCATCGAAAAATACAAGCATACTCAATTTATTTTCGCACGCATCCTAACCAAGCCGTCACTTGTTCGTTTTCTCCTTTCGTTCTTGGGTAAAAACAGGGGCGGCTATTGGGGTTGGTAAAGTAATTGAGCCGAGGGAAGGCAGGCCGAAGGATTAAGGAAAATTAAGCCGTAAATAACTGGATAACTGGCTGGTTAGCCTTTAAGATACAAGGAAGAAACTGTTATTTTTCAATTGTTCAAAAAAACCAGTCAGGTTCTTTTTTCTTTTGATAAGTTTGCCGAAGATTTTTTGAACCACCTATTTTCAATCCAATTTTTATGCAAAACAGAAAAAACATCTCATCTGGCTCCTCTTGGGAAGATGTGATCGGCTATTCACGGGCAGTACGGATAGGCAACGTAGTTGAGATATCGGGTACTACTGCTTCTGACAATGGTAAGGTCGTAGGCGAAAACAATCCTTACGAACAAACCCAATTTATTTTGGCTAAAGTGGAAAAAGTATTAGTAGAGGCTGGCGCTACGATGAATGATGTTATTCGTACCCGGATATTTCTAACGGATATTTCGCGTTGGGAGGAAGTGGCTAAGGCGCACGGTGAGTTTTTCCGAAATATTAAACCTGCCACCACTATAGTAGAGGTAAAAGCATTGATTGATGCAGGCCTAATGGTAGAAATTGAAATATCGGCAGTGGTAGGAGGATGAGTAGATGTGCGGATAGGTAGATAAAAAGGCTGTTATTCGTGCCACGGCTTGGCGTCGTGGCACGAATAACAGCTAACCAGCTAATTCTAGCGCCTAACTTACTACAAATAAAGTGTTTCGGCGGGTTGTTTTAGAATGCCCAACAGATATTTGCCATAGCCACTTTTTACCAGTGGTTCAGCTACTGCCCGAAGTTGTTCAGCAGAAATGAAACCTAACCGATAGGCCACCTCCTCGATACAGCCCACTTTCAATCCTTGCCTTTCTTCTATTACCTGCACAAACTGGCCAGCCTGCATCAAGGAAGCAAACGTGCCCGTATCCAACCAAGCGGTACCGCGGCTGAGAATTCCCACTTTCAGTTTGTTTGTTTGTAGGTAAACCTTATTGACATCAGTAATTTCGTACTCGCCCCTAGGACTAGGCTGGAGGTTTTTAGCGATTTCCACCACTGAATTATCGTAGAAATACAGGCCAGGCACCGCATAGTTTGATTTTGGTTCAGCTGGCTTCTCTTCAATAGAGATGGCTTGGTTCTGGTCATCAAACTCCACGACACCGTAACGTTCTGGATCGTGTACATGGTAGGCAAATACTACGCCTCCATCCGGGTTATTGTTCTTTTGTAACAATTCAATCAGCCCAGAACCATAAAAAATGTTATCGCCCAGAATCAAGGCTACTTTATCCTTACCAATAAATTCTTCTCCAATAACAAATGCTTGAGCCAGTCCATTGGGTATTTCCTGCACGGCGTAGGAAAACTCACAGCCCAGGTTGCGCCCGTCGCCCAGTAGTTTTCGGAATAATGGCAGGTCGTGAGGCGTGGAGATGATTAGGATTTCTCTGATACCCGCCATCATCAGGATAGACAGGGGATAGTAAATCATTGGCTTATCATATACCGGCATCAATTGCTTGCTAATAGCTAGCGTAAGCGGATGCAAGCGGGTGCCAGACCCGCCAGCCAGAATAATTCCTTTCATAATCGTAGTAATTAGCGGTTAGTTTATCAATTAACAATTATCATTGAACAATGAACAATGAGGAACTATTCATTATTCATTACTCATTGTTCAATGATAATTGTTCAAACGTTTTCTTAAACCATTCCCAGGTTCGTTGTAAACCCTCCTCAATGTGGATTTCTGGTTCATAACCAAGCAATTGACGTCCTTTGTCAATATTGGCGAGGCTGTCGCGGATATCACCCGGACGGTCGGAACCATAGATGGCCGTCAGAGTAGAGCCCGCGTGTTTTTTCAATAATTCGAACAACTGGTTTAGTGAAGTGCGGTCGCCGACGGCTACGTTGTATACCTGGTTAAGAGCCTTTTCTTCTGAAAAAAGTGCCTTGATGTTGGCTTGTACTACATTCTCCACAAAAGTAAAGTCGCGGGTATGTTCGCCATCTCCATTCATGACCGGGCTTTGGTTGACCAGTAGCGCTTTCATAAACAGCGGAATGACAGCTGCATACGCTCCTTGCGGATCTTGTCGGGGGCCAAAGACGTTAAAATAGCGCAAACCAATGGTTTTAAAGCCGTAGGTGCGGGCAAATACGTCAGCATACAGTTCATTCACCAGTTTGGTAACGGCATAAGGTGACAATGGCTTGCCAATTTCCTCTTCTACCTTGGGCAACTTTTTACTATCACCATAAGTGGAAGAAGAGGCCGCATAGATAAAGCGTTTGACAGCATTATCTTTTGCAGCCACGAGCATATTCAAAAAGCCGGTCACATTCACGGCATTGGTTGTAATCGGGTCTTTCACACTCCGCGGCACTGAACCTAGTGCAGCCTGATGCAGTACATAATCTACACCCATACAAGCCTTCTGGCAAGTTTCCAAGTCCCGAATATCGCCTTCTATTAGTTCAAAATTCGGTGCATAAAGAAAAGCATCCAGGTTTTTGGTAAAGCCTGTAGACAGATTGTCCAGGACACGCACCTTACTAGCCCCGTGTTGCAGCAGGTATTCGACCAGGTGGGAGCCAATAAAGCCTGCGCCCCCAGTAATTAGAAATGTATAAGAACTAAGTTCTTGCTGGTGAAATGGTTTATCGTACAAAATGGTCTAGATCAATGAGAAATGAAAATGATTGATGAAGCAGTTAGCCATTAGGTGGTTAGGTAATAGCAAATCACTAACTCCTAATCACTAACAGCTAACTACTTAGCGATCTGCGTATTGTTTCTGATAATAGGATTGATAATCACCGGAAGTTACGTTTTCGAGCCATTCGGAATTGGCAAGGTACCAATCCACGGTTTTCTCCAGCCCTTCTTCAAACTGCAAGGACGGCTTCCAGCCCAGTTCATTCATAATCTTAGCTGCATCAATGGCGTAGCGCAAATCGTGGCCAGCCCGGTCGGTAACGTAAGTAATCAGTTTGGCTGATTCTCCCGCTGGCCTGCCCAGTTTCTTGTCCATTACCTGGCAAAGCAAGTGTATCAGATCAATGTTCTTCCATTCGTTAAAACCGCCAATGTTATACGTTTCCCCTACTTTTCCCTGGTGATATACTTTGTCAATAGCGCGGGCATGATCGACTACGTAAAGCCAATCACGCACATTTTCGCCCTTGCCGTATACGGGTAGCGACTTATTGTACTGTACGTTATGGATAAATAGCGGCAATAGCTTTTCGGGAAACTGGTTAGGCCCGTAGTTATTAGAGCAGTTGGAAATAACGATCGGAAGCCGGTAAGTATTATGATAGGCTCGCACAAAGTGATCGGAACTGGCTTTAGAAGCAGAATAAGGCGACTGGGGATCGTAAGGCGTGCTTTCCGTAAAAAACTCATCTGGATGGTGTAGCGAGCCGTACACTTCGTCGGTAGAAACGTGGTAGAAAAGGTGTGGTTTGCCCTCCGGTTTATTCAGGTCTGCTTTCCAGGCCTCTTTGGCTGCATTGAGCAAATTCACCGTGCCAACTACGTTGGTCATCACAAAATCGAGCGGATTGGTAATGGAGCGATCTACGTGCGACTCGGCAGCCAAATGAATGACACCATCAAACTGGTGCTCTCTGAAAAGCTGGTGAATAAAAGTAGCATCGTTGATATCGCCTTTAATAAAGGTATAGTTCGGATAGTCTTCTATATCAGTTAGGTTGGCCAGATTTCCGGCGTAGGTAAGTTGGTCCAGGTTGAATATGTGATAATCAGCATACTGGTTAACAAATAACCGAACCACGTGCGAACCGATGAAGCCTGCTCCACCAGTGATAAGTATTTTCTGATTTGTCAATTTTCTTAGGTTATAAATGTAGGGTAGAATGAGAAGATGCAAACTTAGAATTTGGAAAAGCGTATGGATTGTTTTCCCACCGTATAGGCTATTTTACCACTTCTAGCATTAGTTTTTGTTGCCAGCGCCAGGCATCCGTCAAGCCATCGCGGAGTGATTTTTCAGCGGTCCAATGTAGCCCGTTGGTTGCTTTATCTACTTCAGCATAGATCTGCTCAATGTCGCCACTACGTTTTTCTCCGATCCGGTAATTGAGTTTCACACCAGAGACCTCTTCAAACGTTTGAATTACTTCCAATACACTGGCTCCTTTGCCTGTGCCAATGTTGAAAACATCGTAATAAGTGTCTTTCTGTTCAGCAAATAGCAATTGCAGGGCTTTGACGTGTGCTTTTGCCAAATCTACTACGTGGATATAGTCGCGGATGCAGGTGCCATCAGGTGTAGGATAATTGCTACCAAACACGGTTAATTGTTCGCGTAAGCCTGCCGCCGTTTGGGTAATAAAAGGAATGAGATTACCAGGGGTGCCAATGGGAAGCTCGCCAATATTGGCCGATTCATGCGCGCCAATGGGATTGAAGTAGCGCAAGGCCAATGCTTTGAGCGCAGCGCCTGACTTCACAGTATCCTGCATTATTTCCTCGCAAATCTGTTTGGTGTTTCCGTAAGGCGATTCCGCGGGCAAAATGGGGGAATTTTCGTTCACGGGCAGTTTTTCAGGTTGCCCATATACCGTACAAGAAGAGGAGAAAACCAGGTTGGTTCGCCCATTTTCCAACATTACCTTCATGAGTTGAATAAGCGATCCCAGGTTGTTTTCGTAATATTTCAAAGGCAGTTTCACCGATTCTCCCACGGCTTTGGAAGCAGCAAAGTGAATGACTCCGTCAATGACCTGTTCCTTGAATATCCGCCTCATGGCCTCCATATCATTGCAATCTTCGGTATAGCATTTTACGTCTTTCCCAATGATTTTTTTCAGTCCTTCTAACGCTGATGGCGCAGAGTTGGAAAAATTATCAACAATGATCGGCTCAAAGCCCGCTTGGAGTAATTCGACAATTGTATGAGAACCGATAAAGCCGGCTCCTCCAGTAACAAGTATTTTCATGAGTATGAGGGGAGATGTCAAGCAAAAGTAAAAAAATTTCGATTGTGGCTCGCAATGATAGCTCTATATTTTCCTATTCTAACTAAGTGACAAATTAGCCATCGGGTATTTGCTCTAATCCAAGCATCTATAAAATAAATGGTAAAGGCTGGTTTTTAAAAGTCGGCCTCTTTAGACAGTATCAGAAAACAGGTAGCCACGTAATTTACCCTTTGTCGCCACGCGCTCGTTTTCCTTAAATTTGCCTACTGATTTATTTTAGCAAGAAAAAAAAAAGATTTTTCTTGACTTACTAAACAGTGTTCATTAAATTTACAACACAATAATTATTACAATGGGAATTTCGGAAAGAAAAGAGCGAGAGAAACAGGAAATGCGTGACCTCATTTTGGTGGAGTCAACCCGTATGTTTATTGAAGAGGGCTACGAGAAGACATCCATCCGAAATATTGCTGATCGCATTGAGTACAGTCCGGCAACCATCTATTTATACTATAAAGATAAGGATGCTATATTGTATGATATTCACGAGCAAGGGTTTGAAAAGCTTTCTGAGAAATTGAGTGGTATGGCTAAAATACAGAACCCTTATGAACGTCTCCTCCAAATGGGACATTTATACTTGCAGTTTGCCTTCGAAAATCCGGAGTATTATGACCTGATGTTCATTATGCGGGCTCCTATGAAAAAGCTGAACGAAGAGAAGGAATGGAGTTGCGGCTTCGATAATTATTACTTTCTTCAGGACGTAGTGAAAGAGTGCATTAACGCAGGCTACCTGAAGCCGATAGATAGTGAGTTGGCCTCCTTTTCAATCTGGTCTTTTATGCATGGAATGGTTTCATTGGCTATTCGTGAACGGTTCAAAATGTACTCTGAAGAACAAGTAAAGCAACTGATGCACGATTCGGTTCGGATGATTGTGGGAATGATGGCGAAGTAAATTTTTTTGCCCTTTTAGTGAACAGTGTTTACAATATATGATTTGTTTATTAAGTTTCGTCTATATAAATTTCTAGCTACTATTTAACCTAGCTCTTTCCTATGAGTAATCCTGCATTAGCCTATTTAAAAACGCAGATTGATAAAACGATGGCCGCAAGTCCTTCGCCACTAGCCCGCTGGATGAACGGCACCCTAAAAGCAGCCAGTGAAGGTACCATGACCGTAGAGTTTACGGTGCGGGAAGAGATGACGAATCCCATTGGCATTCTACACGGTGGCATAGCCGCTGCCATGATGGATGAAGTGGTAGGCGCTACCGTCTACAGTCTGGGAAGCGAATATTTCTATGTTTCCGTCAATCTGAATGTAGACTACCTGTCCAGTGCTAAGCTGGGCGATGTTGTACTGGTACACTCGCAGGTGGTACGCAAAGGGCGGAACATCGTCCATGCGGAATGCCAGATAACCAACACCGAAGGCAAGCTTTTGGTGAAGGCTACCACCAACATGCTGGCAACGGAAATTAAGGTGCCGGGCAGGTAATTGAGTGAGCCGTGATCGGGGCAACACAGAGGTTGTTCCTGCCTTTTTCACGCTTCACCAGTACTATTCTACGCTTCAACATTCCAATACTGACTTAAAAAAAGAAATGAATTCTTTTTGCATGGCGGAGCTATGCACTTGCTCAAAGAGATTAGCCCATTTATTTTTTATTTATTTAAACATATCATTGCTATGAAACCACGATTTCTACCTCTGCTGATCTGCCTGGTGCTGTCTGGCTTGCGGGTATCGGCGCAAACTGCCTCGGTGCTGGACAGTTACATTCAGCAAGGGCTGTCCAACAACCTCGCTTTGAAACAGCCCAAGTTTGCCTTCGAAAAAAGCTTGCTGGCGCTGAAGGAAGCCAATGGCCTGTTTATGCCTTCAGCCAACTTCGATTTTCAGTACAGCCTTGCCAGCGGAGGCCGGACGATCGATTTTCCCATTGGTGACTTATTGAATC
>JAZKGK010000189.1:0-12364 GCA_040385915.1 Bacteroidota bacterium | reverse complement strand
ATTATGCGTCATTTATATATTGGCAATTTTGAGGTGGGCTATTTTTCCTTTGAACAGCATAATTATCAAGATTTGACTTAATTTTACCAAACCAAATCGCACTGTAGTGATACAAAATCCGGTTGTTTGATAAACTCGTCCCTATTGAAATCTAAACAAATTTACCTCATTCGGCACGGCCAAACTGATTATAATAAGCGAGGTATTGTGCAAGGTGGCGGGATCAATTCTGACCTCAATGCCTTAGGACGTGCGCAGGCTCAAGCCTTTCACCAGGCTTTTTGCCATATTCCTTTCGATAAAGTGTATACTTCCATACTAAAGCGAAGCAGCCAATCGGTGCAGCAGTTCATTGATGCAGGTATTCCCTGGGAAACGCATGCCGGACTTAACGAAATTAACTGGGGCTATCGGGAGGGTAAAGCCATAACGCCGGAAGAAGATGCCTATTATCATAGTGTAATCCGGCGTTGGCAAGCGGGGGAAGATACGCTTCGTATCGACGGGGGCGAATCGCCGCTAGATGTACGCCAGCGCCAACAACCTGCGCTAGATATGATTTTAGCTCGTCAGGAAGAGGAAACGGTGCTTATATGCATGCACGGTCGTGCTATGCGCATTCTGCTAACTACGCTGCTGCATTATCCGCTTTCGGCTATGGATATGTTTGAGCACCATAATTTATGTTTATACAAACTGCACTTTACCGGTCATCTCTGTAGAATAGATTTGTTTGACGATACCTTTCACCTGCACGAAATCGATGTGCCGTATTACGATAATATCGTTTAAGGATAGTGCCTTATTATAGATAACTGTTTGAATTTGAATCGGTAAATCAATATTCCACTCATCTTGGTATTCTCCCTTTCCTGTAATTAATTTTATACAACTGTTTTGCAGCATTATATTTGACTGTCTGACAACCTGGGTCAATAACTCTCCTGTGTGCATCGAATGAGCAAAAAAAAAATATATTGGCTTTGTCAATTGGGCGGTTGGTCAGCTTTTGCTTTTTATGAAATGATTGGCTATTACGCAAAATTTGGCTTTCAGCCTGCTTTGCTCATCAACGGAGCAATAAATATGGGCTTAGGAATCGCTGTTACGCACGCATACCGCTTACTAATCAAGAAACTTCATTGGCTCAACTTACCTTTAGAAGCACTCATTCCCCGTATTGTTATCTCGGTACTTATTTCTGCCGGTATATTGACTGCCGTTAACCTACCACTCGACTATTTCAGCATCTCTGATTTCACGATAAAAACTGATTTGCTATCAGTAATCCTAATGATTACAAACTGGAGTAAATACCTGTTATTGTGGTCGTTAATTTATCATATGTTCCAATACTTTGAACGCTCAAAAAATACGGAGATTGAAAAAATACGGCTGAAGTCTTCCGTAAAAGAGTTCGAAGTAAAAGCATTGCGCTCACAATTGAACCCGCACTTTGTGTTCAATGCACTGAATAGCATTCGTGCGCTGGTGCTCGAAAACCCCCAAAAAGCCCAGCAGGGGATTACCCAACTATCCAATATTCTGCGTAATTCGTTGGTGGCTGACCGTCGGAAAACGGTCATGCTAAGCGAAGAACTAAAAACGGTGGAAGACTACCTGGCCCTGGAAAAAGTGCGCTATGAAGACCGATTGAAGGTGGAAATAAATATTAATGCCGACACCCTGGACATTCAGGTTCCTCCGTTGATGGTTCAAACTTTGGTAGAAAATGCGGTTAAGCACGGTATTTCTAAGCCTTTGCACGGCGGCTTTATTTCAATCAATGCCCGTTTGCAAAAGCATTTTTTGTACCTTGATATCAAAAATACGGGCACTTTGCAAGCATTAGATTCGGGTGGCTTTGGGCTAATCAATACTTCTCAACGCTTGGAATTGCTGTTTGGCGCAGAGGCCAGTTTCAAAATCAAACAAGAATCCGACAACGTGGTTTGTGCCCAAGTAAAACTGCCTGTACATTAACAATTACCAATTACCAATTACCAATTAACAATCAATGTCGTTTAGTTAAGGCTTAAAAAGGCTGAAGGTTGCTTTTTTTGATTACCATTGGCCTACAAAAGGCTATAAATTCCCTTAACTAAACGACATTGAATTAACAATTACCAGGTTGAAGTGAATATTTGTGAAAATGTTTAACAAGTGCAACTATTGCTCATCTAATAGTATATCGGCATAATTGCATTACTTATACATAATTAAAAATGCGAATCAAGACCGGGCCGCCGGAGCGGTTGGAAAAATGCGCCTCATTGCTCCGTAGCATAGGGGCGGTTCGCCCGCATCGGCGGACCGACTGCGATTATTAAACGGCAACGGTTCCGGCGGGGAACCGCGACCGTCCTACGCTACGGAGCTGGAACTGCCTGAATCCACTAATAGGGTAGTTTTTACATTCCAATCCCTTGATTCGCATTAAAAACTTACGCATAAACTCATAGACTTATAAACTTAAACATGAGAGCTTTAATTATTGATGATGAAAGGTTAGCTCGGAGCGAATTGCGTCGGATGCTAGAGGTGTTTCCAAGGATCGATATTGTGGGAGAAGCCGTAAATGCGGAAGAAGCCTTACAAAAAATAGATGAATTATCACCGGATCTGCTTTTCCTGGATATTCAGATGCCTGGCAAAAACGGATTCGAATTGTTGTCTTCTTTGGAGGGAAAAGTTCCCGATGTGATTTTTACCACGGCCTACGATGAGTATGCACTCAAGGCATTTGAATTCAATGCGCTCGACTACTTGCTAAAACCTATTGATAGTCAGCGCCTAGCCGAAGCCATACAAAAGGTAGACGAAAATGAGCGACACGAAGTACAGAAGAAAGAAAACATAAAAATACTCACAGAACATGATCAGGTTTTTGTGAAAGATGGAGAAAAGTGCTGGTTTGTCAAACTAGGAAAAGTACGCCTGTTCGAGTCGATGGGTAATTATGTCCGGCTTCACTTCGATGACCAAAAACCTTTGATTCTCAAATCGTTGAACACGTTGGAAGAGCGATTGGATATCAATACCTTCTTTCGGGCTAACCGCAAACACATTATTAACTTACAGTGGATTGAAAAAATAGAGCCTTGGTTCAGCGGTGGTTTACAGGTTACCCTGCGAGGCGGTGATAAAATTGAGATTTCGCGCCGGCAAGCCATTCGGTTTAAGGAATTGCTCAGCCTGTAAGGAGGATAGCTTTCAGCCAAAAGCATTTTGCACGGAAAAAGGTATGTATATACTAAGTTGCCTACATACCGATTATCCTAAGACTGGATAAACCAAAAGAGCCAGCCGAATGATTTCGGCTGGCTCTTTTGGTTTATAAAAACCTTTTTGTCGTTATTTTTTAACTTTCTCTACTACAACCACATCCTCTACATCGGCAAAGACTCTACCGCAGTGTTCGCATACGATAATTTTCTTCTTATCGCGGATATCAGCTTGGCGCTGAGGAGGAACGGTATTGAAACAACCACCACAAGCACCTCTTTTTACCATTACTACAGCTAAACCATTCATGGCATTCGCTCTAATTTTTTGGTAAGATTTATATAATCTTTCTTCGATCAACTTTGATTGTTTTTCGCGGTCGGCATTCATCCGATTTTCTTCCTCTTCACTTTCCGCAATAATTACATTCAGTTCATTCCGCTTGTTATCCAGATCTTTTTGTCGCTCGTCTAATACAGATTGGGCAACTCTAATCTCTTCGTTTTTCTTAGATATTTTAAAATTAGCCTCGTTGGTTCTTTTATCAGAAAGCTCCATTTCCAGGGTTTGCAATTCCATTTCCTTAGTAATGGCATCGTATTCCCGGTTGTTTCTCACATTCAACTGCTGCTCCTTATATTTGGTAATCAGCTTCTCGGCTTCTTTTTTTGCTTGCTTGTTTTTGGTAATTTCTTCTTCCAGAGCAATTGTATCTTTTTTGTATTTTCCAACCCTGGTTTCGTAGCCTGCTACTTCATCTTCCAAATCCCGAACTTCTTCGGGGAGATCTCCTCTTATCTTTTTTATTTCGTCTAATTTGGAATCAATGGTTTGTAATTTTAAGAGGGCATCTAATTTCTGCGCGATGGTACTTTCCATGAATTAGAGGTATTTGACGGGGTTGGTTACGACACTTGACAAAATGACCGCAATACTAGGAAAATTTTCTGACAAATACTCGGTTATCAAGTTTTTTGTATAAACTTCACTCTCGTAATGGCCAATATCAGCGATGATAATCCGTTGCTCTGCATCGAAGAAATCGTGGTATTTCAGATCGGCTGTGACTAGTATATCGGCTCCTTGCCTGATCGCATCTGGCAACAAAAATGAGCCTGCACCGCCACATACGGCCACTTTTTTTATCACTTTATTCAGGTAAGCCGTGTGGCGAATGCATGGAAGTTGTAAGGTCGATTTTAGGTATAATAAGAACGCGTGTTCGTCCATTGCTTCGGATAGTGCGCCGATCATGCCTGACCCTACTTCCTGATTTTCGTTTGCCAATGAAGTAAGGTAATACGCTACCTCTTCGTAGGGATGAGCCTGTCGGAGTGCCCGTAAAACCTGGTTTTGACAGTGGCTGGGGAAAATTACTTCGAGGCGATTTTCATTGACTTCTTCCTGTATAAAAGCTTCGCCCACATGCGGATTTGCCTCTGCATCGGGTTGGAAGGTGCCTGTGCCCTGGCTGCGAAAGCTACAATTTTTATAATGTCCAATTTGTCCGGCACCAGCCTGATATAAAGCCTCCAATACTTGAGTCGTAGCTTCCTGTGGGACAAAGCTGACCAGTTTGCTCAGCGTTTCTTTCCGGGGACGGAGAATGCGTGGTTGCTGCAAGCCCAAGAGCGATGCCAGTTGGTAGTTGACTCCCGTTGCCACGTGATCCAAGTTGGTATGCGTGGCATAGATGGCTATGTCATTTTTGATGGCGCGTATGACGGTACGTTCTACGTAGTTGGCTGCATTTAATTTCTTTAAGCCTTTGAAAATGATGGGATGATGCGATACAATTAGGCTACACTGCTGATCAATAGCTTCCTGAACCACCGCTTCCGTTACGTCCAAACTCACCAGCACTCGTTTGACTTCTGATGAGGGATCGCCTACCAACAAGCCGGCATTGTCATAACTTTCCTGGTAAGCCAATGGTGCCCACTTCTCTAGCGTTGCCGTAATTTCCTTCAGATGAATCATTTCAAAGGCTATATTTGCGCTTATCCAACAAAAAGTTTGTTGACGATATCAATGAGCTTTTCTTCGGTGATGGGTTTATTGAGGTAATCCGCTACCCGAAAGGTCTTAGCTTTGTCCAGGTCGCGGTGGTTGCTGGAAGTGGTGAGCATAACGACCGAACTGTTGAGATAATAGGGCAGGGTTTCAAATGCCTCCAGAAATTCAAAGCCGTCCATATCCGGCATATTGATGTCCAACAGAATGAGCTCAATGGTATATGCTGGCTCCCCTTGGTTAGCATGCAGCAAGTCCAGTGCTTCACGACCACTTTGTGCCGTGTAAATCTGATTGGCCACATTCATTTCTTCAATAATATATCGAGTAAGAAAACAACTGGTAGGATCATCGTCTATCAGCAAAACACTATTCAATTTCTTCATATTTCCGACAGTTGATGCTTAAAAAATACTTTAAAAGTAGTCCCTTTGCCTAATTCGCTTTCCACTCCAATTTTGCCCCCGCCATTCTCAATAATTCTCTTGATGATATACAAGCCAATACCCGAGCCTTCGACGTGGGTATGCAGCCTTTTGAACATATTAAACAGCTTGGACTGCTGGGTAGGACTAAGACCTAAACCATTGTCTTGCACCGACAAAACGGTAAAGCCATCTTCCAGATAAGTACATATCTTAATTTCCGGTATACGCTCGGATGCCCGGTATTTAATGCCATTGGTAAGCAGGTTGTACAAAATACTTCTCAGGTTTTTCTTGGCATACTCCATTTCTGACACCTGAAAATCTTCGTGAATCACTACTTGCGATACACTAACGAGCTGTTGTATATCCGATTTGATATCGTCAATAATTTCCTGAAAGGAAACAGCCTCTACTTCCGCTTCCAGGTCCTTTTGAACTTTGGTGATCTCCGTCAGGTCTTTGATCGTATTATTAAATTTGGAAATAGACACTTGTATAAGTTCAAATAGCTTGGCTTCCTGTTTGTCTATGTTCGGCTCGATTTTATTATGAAGAATAGAAATTAGTCCTTCGAGGTTAGCAATGGGGCCTTTTAGGTCGTGAGAGGCCGTGTACACAAAATTGTCTAAGTCAGTATTGGTCTTTTTCAGTTCCTGATTTTTGCCTTCCAGCTCCACGTTTTTCTTCACCAACTCCTCGGTACGCTGCTTTACCCGTTCTTCCAGCTCATTATTGATGGCTTTAAGCTTCTGTTCTTGGGCCAGCAATTGATGATTCTTTTTATATAGTTCGGTAAATACCGACACTTTTGCCTTGAGTAGTTCCGGATTGAGGGGTTTGTAAATATAATCTACTGCGCCCGTTTTGTAGCCCCGGTACACATTGTCTTCATTGTAATTGTTGGCAGTGATGAAAATAATAGGGATGTGTCGGAGTTTTTCGCGCTCATAAATCAGGGAAGCCGTTTCAAAGCCGTTTAGGTCAGGCATTTGTACATCCATGAGAATAAGAGAGAAGTCCTGTTCTTTCAAAAGAATTTTTAGTACCTGTCTACCAGAATTTGCCCTGGTAAACCGATAACCATCCTGCTCTAATACTGTTTCAATAGAAAACAGGTTATCTTCCCGGTCATCTACCAACAGAATTTTAATTTCAGGTTTAACGCTCAAAGAAGTAATATTTAAAGTGTCATCTGGCATAAGTTCCATAGTGGTCAGAATTATCGGCGAATATAAGGGATTGCTAGCTTAATAATAGCCTTACTTCTTTAGATTGATTAAATCAATGCATAAGTTGAAACTGTCCTTGGAAGAAGGTGAGTTGCTTATTTTCAAAGGTTTAACTATATAGCCAGATACCCCCAGTTTTGCTGTCACCGTTCGGTCTGCTTCCTGGTTGGAAGTAGTCATGATAAACACCTTGATGTGTTTTAATGTTTCGTCACGGCGAAGTTCTTCTAAAAACTCTAATCCATTCATCTTAGGCATGTTGATATCGAGCATGATAATGCTGGGTAAAGGATCGATTTTCGGCACCTGAATTCCCCGCAGCATATTTAATGCTTCTTGCCCATTGCGAGCCACATAAAGCCGGTGATTGGCGTTTACTTTCCTAAGTGTGCGCTCCACGTCCATCGCATCTAAGCTATCATCCTCTACTAGTAACACATTTGCCACTTTTTCAATCATAGGGTATATAAGATTCATTCATACACAATACTTGAACTATGCTTCAGCTGTAAAGCTGAATACTCTTGACAAGGCGGATGATCTGCTCGCTCTTCTATAATAGGCCAGGTGAAGGTAAAAGAGCTTCCTTGCCCTACATCAGATACCACGCGAATGCTGCACTTCTTGTCATCCAATATTTTTTTTACAATTGCCAGCCCTACACCCGTACTTTCAAAAGTATCACGCGCCTGCAACGTTTGAAAAATAATAAATATTTTTTCGTGATACCTGGGCTCAATCCCTGGCCCGTCGTCTACTACAGAAAAGGAGTAATGGGTACTCGTTTCCTGATAACTAATAGAAATATTGCCATTAGGCCGATCGTGGTATTTTATAGCATTACTGATTAAGTTAGTGAATACCTGTTGTAAAGATATGCGCTCAGTGAGAATGGTGGGAAGATCGGGCTGAATGTGAATATGCATATCAGGATGCGGAGATAGCATTTCTACCATTTCCTCTACTAAGCGTTGGACATTTATTTTTTCTACCTTATTTTTTTCTTTTCCCACTCTCGATAATTCCAAAATCCCATCGATTAAGCCTTCCATCCGACGAACGCGGCCTTTAATAAGCGAAAGGTATTCATTTACTTTAGCGGGCAGTTTAGCTCCAAAGTCCTCTTCAATCCACTCGGAAGTATTTTCTATCCCTCGCAAGGGGGCCTTCAAATCGTGAGATACAATGTAGGCGAAGCGATCCAGCTCTTGATTTTTTCGTTCTAGTGCCGAAATATTTTCATTCAGTATTCGCGCCATACTATTTAAAGAATGCGAAAGTTGGCTGAGCTCATCGCGTGCTTTGTCTTCAATTTGGGTAGAAAAATTACCCTTCGCTAACTGGTCAGCTAGGTTGACCATATAACGGATACGTTTGGAAATGATAACAGTAATGTAAATGGCAATGACCAGCCCAATAAGTATGGACGCAGTAGTTAAGGCAATAGAAATGAATCGATTATTGGCTATGGAGGCATTTAATGTGCCTTTTCTCTCTGCCCGCAAGTCGTATTCATAATTGTTAAACTCCCTGAACCTATCACGGATTTGGGTACTGATATTCTTTTCGGTATGGCTCTTCAACTGGCTGTTGTACAATTGATCGTAAGCCAAGCGAGCCTGCGTTGAAAAGAGCGATTTCTTTTTTGCTTCGATTAAAGGGTTGGCAAATTCATTTTGCCAGCGTAAATATACTTGCTGAATAGCGCCCAAATTCCTTTCCCGAAAAGAAATGTCAGGTATCAGGGTTGATAAATCCTTAGCCAACATGGCATTCTCTTTCGTTGCTTCATTATAAGAATCTAGAAAAAGCGCGTCGCCGGTGAGTAAATACCCTCGCAAATCGCCTTTCATCTCCGATATGTTTCTCTGATACCGGGACGTATATCGAATAATGAGTTGTGAGTTAGATAACCATTCTGTATCCTCGTTCACTATCCTGGATTGCCGGAAATTGACATAGGTAGTGATTGAAAACAGCACCAGAATAATAGAAAAACCCACGAAAATGATAACCGAAATCCTCATCAATAGAGCAATTAAACAAACAAAGTCAGTGTAAAGGCAATGGTTGTTAATCCATAATCCGTAGACTATAGACTAACAACCATCCACCATAACGATTAGCGATACAACCAAATACGCATCAATGATAGCAGTTGATCTACTTTCACTGGTTTGGTAATATAGTCAGAGGCTCCAGCTTCAATGCACTTCTGACGGTCTCCTTTCATGGCTTTGGCGGTTACGGCAATAATGGGCAGGTTGCTGTTCTTGTTTTCACGGCGAATGCGTTGCGTGGTTTCGTATCCATCCATTTCTGGCATCATAATGTCCATGAGCACCATATCGATGGTAGAAGAGTCGTTCAGCATGCTGATTGCTTCCTTGCCGCTTTCTGCGGTTACCACATTGATATTGTATCGTTCGAAGGCGGTAGTTAGGGCAAACAAATTCCGAACATCATCATCTACTACCAGAATAGTTTTCCCAATAAGTACGTCTTCTTTCAGCCGGATACTTTCAACCAATTTCTTTTGCTGGGCTGGCAAGTTCCTATGATCAAGGTGCAGTTGCCCGATCATCTCTTCCAGCAAGAAATCCAGCGATCTCACATCCTTTAGAATGATGTTTTTGGCTACCTGTTTCAGTTGGGTCGCCTCCTTATCTGAGAAGTCTTTGGCCGAATAAATGATGAGTGGCGTGAGCGGCTGGAGGTTGCTGGTATTGAGTTTTTTCATCAAGTCTAGTCCCGACATATCGGGCAGCATATAATCCAGCACAATGCAATCGTACGTTTTGGTTTTTACTAATTTAATAGCTGCTTGACCCGTTTCGGCAAGCGTAATTTTTATATCGTTATTCTGCAACATCTTTACGATACCGGAAGAATCCAGTTCATTGTCCTCAATCAGCAATACATTGCGGGTTTTCTTTTGGCTGAACTTTACAATATCCTTGAAAAGTATGTCCAAATCTTCGTTTCTGAGCGGTTTTAACAAGAAGTTGCGTGCGCCCCGCTTGTAGGCTAGCTGTCGATTCTCTTCGCCAGAAATCAGATAAATGGGAATGTGTCGGAAGTTGAGGTCGTTTTTGAAAAGGTCGAGTACTTTCCAGCCGCTGGTATCGGGCAGCTTGATGTCCAGTGTAACCGCAATTGGGTTATAGGTATTGGCCAGACTGAATATTTCGCCGTAGTTGGTGGCAATGGCTACTTTTATCCCCAATTCATGGGCTTTCTCGATCATGATCCGGCCAAAGCGAATATCGTCCTCTACTACGAGCAATACCTTGTCGTGCGGCTGAATATTGCCCCGGTCATCCCCAGTTTCGTTAATCATTTCATTGACCACTTCCAGGTGTCGGTTGTCAATGCTTATTTGGCTACTACTAATTAGACTCAACGCCTTTCCAATGGATCTATCCAGGTCGGAAGGATCACTGGGAGGGATTAATGGGTTGCGGTTCATTTCTTTTTTTGTAATGGCATCTGCTTCCATAGGCAAGAACAAGGTAAAGGTACTTCCTTGCTCTACGTAGCTCTCCAGTTCAATGGTGCCTCCCAATAAATCGGCTAAGCCCCGGCTGATAGAAAGCCCCAAACCAGTTCCCCCATACTTGCGGCTGGTAGAACCTTCGGCCTGCTGGAATGCTTCAAAAATGATCCCTTGCTTGTCTTTAGAAATCCCAATGCCCGTATCGGAAATAGCAAAAGCAACGATGCGTTTGGCATTGTCGAATTGCGGATTGCGGCCTTTCCAGTTGTGATGCGACTGATAAATTTTAAGTTTTACTTCGCCCTTCTCCGTAAACTTAAACGCATTGGATAGTAGGTTTTTCAGGATCTGGTTGAGCCGTTGAATATCTGTTTCGATTATGTCGGGGAGGGAATCATCAATGTCAATCTGGAAGCGCAAGTGCTTGGCTTCAGCAATCGGTTTGAAAGTAGTTTCGACAAATGAACTGACTTCGCGGAAACGCACAGGCAAGAACTCAGCAGAAATGAAACCAGATTCAATCTTCGACAGATCGAGGATGTCGTTAATCAATTGGATCAAGTCGTCGCCGCAGGAGTGGATAGTTTTGGCAAAACGAACTTGCTTTTCGGTTAGGTTACCGTCGGCATTCTCGAACAATTGCTGCGCCAGAATGAGCAAACTGTTCAACGGTGTCCGCAATTCGTGCGACATGTTGGCCAGGAATTCTGATTTGTATTTGGAAGTAAGCGTCAACTGTTCGGCTTTTTCTTCCAGCGACTTCCGGGCATCTTCTACTTCCTTGTTTTTGGCTTCTACCTCGTCTTTTTGCTTCACCAACAGCAGCGCCTTGTCTTGTAACTCTTCGTTGGTACGCCGCAACTCATCGGCCAGTGATTGCGATTGGGTGAGCAGTTCTCCCGTCCTTGAGTTTGCTTCAATTGTATTTAACACGATACCGATACTTTCGGTCAGCTGTTCCAAAAAGTCTAAGTGGGTCTGGCTGAACACGTCGAAAGAAGCCAGCTCGATAACCGCTTTTACCTTGGTTTCAAACAATACCGGGAGCACAATCAGGCTGAGTGGCTTGGCTTCGCCCAGGGCTGAGCTAATCTTGATATATTCATTGGGAACATTGGTGAGCAAAATGCGTTCTTTTTCGATGGCACACTGACCAACCAGTCCTTCGCCAATGGCAAATTCCGTGGGAACGTTTTTATCTTCTTTGTAAGCATAAGCCGCAAAAAGCTTCAGCTTGGCATTCATGAAATCATCGTCCTGCTGCAAGATGTAGAAAGCGCCATAATTCGCCCTTACTACTTGCGCCAGTTCGGACAGAATCCGGTTGGTTACGGTATTCAGGTCTTTCTGACCCTGCAACATCTGCGTAAACTTAGCCAGGTTGGACTTGAGCCAGTCTTGATCCTGGTTGCGAAGCGTGGTTTCTTTCAGGTTGGCAATCATCTGGTTGATGGTATCCTTCAAGGCTTCCACTTCTCCTTTGGCCTCCACATTAATGGTCCGCGTCAAATCGCCTTTCGTTACTGCCGAGGCCACTTCTGAGATGGAGCGCACTTGTGTAGTCAGGTTTTCGGCCAACTGGTTTACGTTCTCGGTCAAATCCTTCCACGTACCCGAAGCGCCCGGTACACTGGCTTGTCCACCCAGTTTTCCATCCACTCCCACTTCGCGCGCTACAGTCGTTACCTGGTCGGCAAATACGGCCAGCGTATCAATCATTTCATTAATGGTATCGGTTAACTGCGCTACCTCGCCCAGGGTATTGATGGAAAGCTTTTGTTTCAGGTTTCCTTTGGCCACAGAAGTTACCACCTTGGCAATGCCCCGTACCTGGCCAGTCAAGTTAGAAGCCATCAGATTTACCGAGTCAGTCAAATCTTTCCAGGTTCCGGCGACTCCGCGCACGTTGGCTTGGCCGCCGAGCTTGCCTTCCGTTCCTACTTCCCGTGCTACCCGCGTTACTTCGAAAGCAA
>JAZKGK010000188.1:0-33253 GCA_040385915.1 Bacteroidota bacterium | reverse complement strand
GGGTTACGCCAATCTCCCCGCTTTCAGATTAAGCAAACATCGCTCTATCTGCCTGGTTCGGGCACTGGTACACTCTTTCCCACGCCGCTTAGCTGGGAAGAAGTAAAGCAGATTTGCAAGGATTACCAAGCGGATGCCGTGTGTACCATTGAAAGTTTTGATACCGACACCCAAATTATACCGGGCGTTCGGATCGTAAATAACCCAGAAAGGAACCTGCTTAAGCTTACTGAATTTACAGTCAATCTGCGGGCACAGGTGAAAATAGGCTTCCGGCTGTATGACCCTGGTAATAAAAGCATTGAGGACGAATACCGATTTACCCACGAGTTGCTTTGGACAACCGGAGGGCTTACGCCACAGGCTGCTATGGCCGCCATGATTGAAAAAAGAGCCGCCACCGACCGGGTGAGTTACGTCATGGGCGAACGATATGCGAACCGTATTTCGCCTTCCTGGATTACTGTACACCGCGTGTATTACAAAAAAGGGGGCAAGCCAGAAATGCGCCAGGCTTACCGAATGGCTTATGTCAATGATTGGAAAGGTGCGGCTGAACTCTGGGAAATGATTGCCAATACCACTAGCGGCAAAACGGCTGGCAGAGCTACGTATAACCGCGCCATTGCCGCAGAAGTAATGGGAAGGTTAGAGGAAGCCAAAGCCTGGGCAAAAAAGTCTTATACAGTTTATGGAAATAAGGAAGCTCAAAAGTATAACCAGATTTTAGACCGCAGGCTGAACAGTAACCAAAGGCTTGACAATCAGATGAAAAGTGTCGCTGCTACGCCTTAAAAAGGACAGCAACATCCCACAGTTAATTATGTACGAGCAAGATCCCAATTTTAAATAATCCCCTCTTCAAAGTCTCAAGGGTTTATCCTTTCGGTTGAGGGCGTAGGCGTGACTTCGTACAAACTCCAAACACGCGCACGCGAAAGCCAATTGTTGAAGTTGAAATAGGTAAGCCACGAAGGAATAGTTTTGGTCAAACCCCGGAAATGCGTGGCTTCTTTCGGATACTTCTCATCAAACGAAAACCCTTCATAAAAAAACAGTTTCTTTTGCCCATTGTCTTGCTGCATTTCCTGTATAACCCATTCTATAGAAGTAGCCTGAATGACCCGCAGGTGAGCCGGTCGATAGAAATTGATTGGCAAACCGCCCCAGATGTAGGGGTTTTTGTCGAGCGTATAAACTACAATGGGTTCGTTGTGGGCGTAGCGATAGATATACGAAAATAAAGCAACCGACTCATTGGCCGGTTTAAGCGTAGCAATGGCCAGCAGAGCACCGTTTTCGAACAATAGCAAATACAATAGACCGCTGTACAGCCACTTGGGTGAAGCCCGAAGCACTTTTTGCCAAGCCTCGCTGTGCCAACCTAAGGCTAGTACTACCGGAAGGGCAAACACCAGCGGAAACAGAAAACGGACTTCTTTATGCGGCACCAGCGAATGTGCTAAGATGAACAGTCCGAAAACCCAGGTGAGTATGTGCTTAGGATATAAAATCATCCCCAAGAATCCTGCAATCAGAAGCAAAATACTGAGCGGAGGAGCTGCCGATTCGGCTACCAAAGCCAGGTAATACCAAAAGGGAGACGTTCCCCAAGCGCTTGCCTTATCTTGTACAATATTCATCTCGAAATAACGGTAGGGCGCAAATACCCAAGTGCCGTAAAACCAGTAATCGATCAGCACACCCACCACCAATATAAGCCCAAAGCCAGCCATCCAAACCAATGCTTGCCGCCAAGTTGGCCGCTGGTAGATAAGTAAATACACGGCAGTACCTACAATAGCAAAAGCTATCTGAAAACGACTTTCAAATGCCCCGCCCATGAGCAGGCCAGCGATAAAAATACGACTCATATGGCGTCCATCGGATTGTAGCGCACGCAGCAACAGCACCAAGCCTAGGAAAAACAACACGCCAGAGAGGGTTTCGGAGTGGAAGTGTGCCCGCACGTAAGGCAGAAACCACAGAAAATTGACTAGCCACAAAGCCGATTTATGTAAAGACTGCTGTGTCGTTTTTTGTAGAAAGAAGGCAACTACCTGCAAAGCAGTAAAGTAACTGGCTATAGCCGTCAGCAGTCGCAGCAGTAAGGCCAGGATGAAAGGATTGTAGAGATGTACCGACAGTAACCCTTTTCCCAGCAAAAAAGCTAAAAAGGGCTGCCACGCCTGCCTGATCTGATCTTTGTACTCCCAAGGTAGATCGGCTGCTGAGCTGAATCCTAGTTTGTAATTGGCAAATTCCAGCACTTGCCAATGTTCGTCGGGGTGGTTATAGCCGATGGAAAAAACAGCGGCCAGTAGTTGAATGGTTAAGCCAAGGTAGGTTATTTTCCGGTACTCGGATTGGGTAAAGTAGGTAAGCATTACAAGGTTGGGGAAGGGAATGAATGTACTATCAGCCTGGAAAAATAAGATTTATTTGCCAGAATCTGTAATTACGGTAAAGTACCCTGAATCTTTGCTTTATGCCTCCGTTTCTTCCCAATAGGCGAGCCAAGGAGTGTGGTCAATAGCGAGGAATTTGGTTACGTTTGTGCCAGATAATGTTTTACTTATGCGCTCTTCTACCCGTTTGTTCCTTGTGTTTACGTGCCTGTTTGTCGGATTTGTTATTCCTGTTCAAGCGCAACGCGACCGTCCTGCCTATAAGCTTCTCTGGAAAATCTCCGGTAAAGGATTGAAAAAGCCTTCGTATCTCTTTGGAACTATGCACTTGAAAGACAAGCGAGTGTACGAGTTCAGTGATTCCGTTTTGGCCAAATTGGATGAATGCGAAGCTTTTGCGATGGAACTGCATCCTGACACCCTGGTTCGTTCCATGTTTGATCAGATGTTTGGCTCTGCCAAGAAAGATTCAGTAAATCGAATCCGGGAAATGCTGAGCAAAGAAGACTACAAACTTTTGGACGAGCGCTTGCAGCAAGAAGCGGGCGTGTCGATAGACAGACTCAAGAACAAATCGCCGTGGCTGATTGAATTGCTGCTCAATAAATCGGTTTATCAAGGAAAGAATGACAAGCCTACCTTTTTGGATGCCCACCTCTATTATCTGGCTCGTTTGCAACACAAGGCCATCATTGGCATGGAACGTATGGAGGAGCAAATAATAGGGTTAGAAGGCGGAAACCTACAGGAGCAAGTAGAAGAAATAAAGGAGGTTATTCCTACAAAGAAGAATAATGCTTTTTTGGACAAATTTATTGCTATGTACCAAACGGGTGATGTAGAGCAAATATATTCGATTGCGCAGGCCAGCTCAGACGAGAAAAATCAGTGGCTGAAAAAACGAAACCATACGATGGTCGCCCGCATCGATAGCTTTATTCAGCGGCAGACTACCTTTATTACCATGGGCGCTGCTCATTTAGCGGGCGAAGACGGCATGATCCGGCTGTTGAGACAAAAAGGCTATGAGGTAACTCCCGTCCAGGCAACTTTTACTGGCATGGCCGCCCGCTACCAGGTTAAGCCAGCGCAGGACGTGTGGCAAACCTTTGCTCCAGAAGAAGGAGCCTATACCGTTGATATGCCCGGAAAGCCCTATCCGTACGAAATAAACGAGCGTGCGGGTATTGCCATGCAGGTCTTGCCCGACTTGGGTACAGGCATGGTGTATTATGCTTTCAGTGTTACTGCGGGGGCTAATGGTGATGCACAAAATAAGGAAAAGCAATTAAAAGAAATGATCAACCGGATGGCCAAACGCCCAGGAATGAAGATGCTTTCCGAAAGGAGCATTACTTTCCAGGGTCATCCAGGCCGTGAATTGGATATGATTAGCCTTAGCGAAGCGCAGTATATTAAATGCCGCGTTTACATGCGCGATAGTCAGGTGTATATGTTAATGGCCGGTGGCAAAAAAGAACAAATGTCTACTGCGGTAGCTACCCGTTTCTTTGACTCGTTTCATTTCACTGATTTCAAAATACGGGGATGGAAAGAGTTTGTGTCTCGCGAAGGTTCCTTTTCGTTCCAAACCCCCGGAATTGTTAAAACTAACGTAACGGAATCTGAAAATGAGTCGACAGGAACCGTTCATTTACACACGTTTGCCTCAACAGATGAAGCCAAGGGAAATGCCTATGCCATCAGCTTTATCAATTTTCCGCCGGGTTTCATTATTAAGCAGGAAAAGACGTATATGGATGAACTTATTCAAAGCACAGTAAAGCGAGTCAATGGCGTATTAGATAAAGAGGAGAACATTTCAGTACAGGGTTATCCTGGCCGGGATTTTCAAATATCTATTCCAGACAATGATTTTTTATACCAAAGCCGTGTTTTTATACGAGGTGCCCGCCCGTATGTACTCGTTGCCGTGTCCAGTAAGCGTAATGCTTCTTCTCCGGACGTGGCTCAATTTTTCCGTTCGGTTACGTTGACTCCTTTTCAGAAACCCAGTTGGCAAACCTATACTTTGGCTAAGCAACAGTTTCACATCGACTTACCGTCTGAACCTCAGCACGATAGCGATACCATCGAAAATTATTCCAGCATATCGTCGGTCAGCTATAACTCTTATGATGCCTCGGCTAGCTTTCCATACAGTGTGGTCGTAACTACCTATTCAGCGTATGATCAGTTTGCCAATGATTCTACCTTTTTTCACCAACTGATCGACGGGTTGGTACAAGAAGAAGACACGCTACTTCAGGAAAAGAAGATTACGGTAGACGGCTGGCCTGGACGCGAATTAGTGATTCATACCCTTCAGAATCATACCTTTACTCGAATTCGGTCGGTCTTGCGGGGGCGGAAACTATACCAGTTGTTGTCGTACCTTCCCGAAGAAAACGTAAATGAGGCAGAGGCCAACCGCTTTTTCAATTCTTTGCATTTTACCAAAGAAAAGGTCACTGAAACCCTTTTCTCCCGCAAAACCGAGCGACTGCTCCAAGACCTGACTTCTGCCGATACCACGGTGCAAAAGAGTGCGACTAACGCGCTATACAGCTTTGACTTTGAACCAGCAGAGCAGCCACTTCTGTACAAGGCACTCCAACGTACCTATCCCAACGATACAGCTCAGTATGGCGGTACACGCCAACAGTTGTTCAATTCCCTGAAGTCTGTCAGCGATACGGGTACGGTTAGCTTTATTGCGCAACTGTACTTCCAACTGCCCGAGCATCCTATTTTGCAGCAAACCGCTTTGCGTAACCTGGTTTCCTTGAATACGCCTCAATCACTAACCACATTGCTGGATTTGCTGTCTAAGAAACCTCCAGTTGCCACGCATCCGATGTATCTATTCTATGCCTTGAAGGATTCGCTCACTAACGTGCCAGTTATGTATCCGCGGGTGCTGGAATTGCTGGCCAATCCGTATTTAAAGAAGGATATCTATGAACTTACGGTACAAGCGCGCGATAGTAACGTGATCACTACGCGAGATTTTGCCTCGGTTAAATCCACTCTGATAGCCGATGTACAGGCAATACTTGCCAAGCGCACGCCCAAAGCGCCCCCAAAAGAAACGTACGATAAAGATGCGGCGCTTTTGCAAGTCACCGCTCGCTTGCTCGGTAGTTTTGCCGACCAGGCCGACTGCCAGAAATTATTGCAAACCCTGCTGATTGACCGCCATATGGGCGTTTCATTTGCGGCTGCCGTAACTTTATTGAAGGCAAAGAGTGGAATAGATCGTAAGAAGCTCGAAAAGATTGCTGCCGATCCTGAGTACCGGATGGAGTTATACCAAAAGTTGAAAGAAGCCAAACAGTTGGACTTGTTTCCTGCCAAATATCTCACCCAGACCTATTTTGCCGAGAGCGAGCTGATGAAGTACCTGACCGATGATGAGAGCTTTCCTGAGCAAATGGAGTTGCTTGCCCAGCGAGAGGTAAGCTATGAAGGCCAAAAAGGCATGGCCTATCTGTTTAAATTCAAGTATGTGGATAATGAAGAGGGCAAAGCAGTCTGGTACACCGGCATGAGCGGCCTCTTTCCGCTTGACCGCAAACAGCTAGTATCTGATAGCAACCTGACTTTCTCCCACTATAAGCTCCTGAGTTCCCAAAGCATCGACGACCATTTCAAAGAATACCTAACGCCAGCAGAAGAGTAGGAGAGAGATAATGAAAGGCTATGCTATGGCAAGCCAAAACTCTCCAAAGGTTTTAAACCGCAGGTAGTTCGTCGGTATGGGCGAATAGCGCTTGGAGGGTGATGCGTGCTAAAAGAAAATGCAAACAGCTGTCATTTATTGTCACAAATCTGGCACATTGTGTTTAAATTTGCGGGCGAAAGGAACCATAGCCTAATTTCCTGCTTTACAAAGCGACTTTCTTCTATAATCCCAGCGTTGCCCGACTCTCCAGACGTAAAACAATTGATTGGATTTTGTCTTGAAGCTTGCGCAAGCTATAAGAGTACTACCTGAATTCGTATCAAAAGCATGCTGGGTTGTACAGGGATTCTGTATTCTTTATATTTGAAGCTTCCAAGGTCAATTTAATGAAGTTGAAAACAGTTTTTGTACTCTTCTGTATTCTTTTTAGTGGTGCATTGCAAGCCCAGCCTGCGCAACAAAAGTTTGATAAATCTGCTTTTTATAAGGCTTTAGCCTCCGATGATATTGATCAAATAACTGCACAGATTGATCTCCTGGAAAAGCATGCCTCTCCTGAAAAAACCGCGTATGAAGGCGCTTTGTTGATGAGGAAAGCCGGACTGGTGAAGAATGTGTCAAATAAATTGTCTTTGTTCAAATCGGGTCGACTTAAGCTGGAAAAAGCCATTAGTGAGGATACAACCAATACTGAGTTTCGATTCCTTCGCCTTTTGATTCAGGAAAATGCGCCTGCTATACTTCATTATCGCAGTGATTTAAAAACAGATAGCCAGCATATTAAAGCAAGTTTCAAGAGCCTGCCTACGGTCGTTCAACGGGTGATTAGTGCGTATAGTAAGAAATCAAAGGTGTTACATTCAGCAGACTATTAATTTTAGAAATGACTAAGAAAATATTGGCTATCTACTATTCTCAAACTGGCCAACTAGGCGATATTTTAGACAATTTTACTACCCCTTTACTTGAGGCAGGCATTTCGGTTGAGAAAGTTCGTGTAAAGCCAGTGAAGGATTTTGTGTTTCCCTGGACCAAGCCTCGTTTTTTTGATGCCATGCCCGAAAGTGTGTTGGGTGTACCAGTAGAGTTGCAGCCTTTTACACTAAAAGAAGCCTCGTACGACCTCGTTATTTTCGCTTACCAACCCTGGTTTTTGTCTCCCAGTATTCCGGCGACTTCTATTTTGCATCATCCGGCTTTTAAAAAAGTATTGAAAGATACGCCAGTAGTGACGCTGATTGGCGCCCGAAATATGTGGTTGAATGCACAAGAGAAGGTAAAGGTCTTGCTCAAACAAGCCGAAGCTACGTTGGTAGGCAATGTGGTGTTGGTCAATAGAAATAACAATTACGTGAGTGCTGTAACCATTTTTTATTGGATGCTGAAAGGGAAAACCGACCGTTATCTGGGTGTTTTTCCTAAACCAACCATTACTGAGGCCGACATTGCGCAAACCAAAGTGTTTGGCTCCTTAGTAAAGAATGCCCTGGGAAACGGCGACTGGAACAACTTGCAACCTTTGCTGGTAAAAGAAAAGGCCCTGGAAGTGAAGTGGGATTTAATGTTTATTGAAGCGAGAGCCGGAAAGCTTTTTTCTATGTGGGCCAATCTCATTACCAGGAAGAAAAACCGGGCTTTTTGGCTAGTCCTCTATAAATATTATTTGTTGATCGCTCTTTTCATGGTCGCGCCCTTGGTGGTCGGTATTTACGGCGTAATTTTCAAACCGTTTTTTGGAAAGAGCATCAATAAAAAGAAGCAATTTTATCTGGGAGTGAATTAAAAACTATTGTAAATGTCTTATAATCAAGTATACATCACCAAAACAGCCAGCTTTCTACCGAATGAACCCGTTTCAAATGATGAAATGGAAGAGTATTTGGGTTACATCAATGGTAAGCCTTCCAAATCCAGGCGGATTGTCTTGCGGAACAATGGCATAAAACGCCGCTTTTATACCACCACCAAAGACGGAAAGGCTACGCATAGCAACGCTGAAATGACCGCTTTGGCCGTAAGGGCATTGATGGACAATAACGCCGACATATTAAAGAACATCGAGTTGTTGAGTTGTGGCACTTCCTCGCCCGATCAAATGATGCCTTCACATGGAGTGATGGTGCATGGCTGGCTGCCCGAAAGTGGTGCCATCGAAGTTGTTTCTCCGGCTGGCGTATGTTGCGCCGGTATGCATGCCCTGAAATATGCCTATATGGCCGTGAAGTCGGGCGAAGTAAATAAGGCAGTAGCTACTGGGTCAGAAAGGTTTTCCAGCCTGCTTCGTTCATCCGTGTTTGAAGAAGAAGCGCAACAACTGGCTCGCTTAGAAGCCAACCCATACATAAGTTTTGAAAAGGATTTTTTGCGCTGGATGTTATCCGATGGCGCGGGCGCTTTTTTATTGTCCGACCAAGCCAATGAAAACGGCCTGAGCTTGCGTATCGACTGGATCGATGGCGTTTCTTACGCGCACCAGCTAGAGGCTTGTATGTATATGGGCTGCGAGAAGGTGGAAGGAGGGACCTTGAAAAGCTTTATGGACTATACGCCAGAAGAAATATCGGCCCAGTCCATCTTTAGTATTAAGCAGGATGTAAAGTTATTAAGTCAGAATATCGTCTCCATGGGCTATGATAAACTGAAGTCGATCTTGGTTAAAAGAGGGGTGAAAATAGAGGACATTGATTATTTTCTGCCGCATATCTCAAGCGAGTTTTTTCGTAGCAAAATTGCCGAAAAGCTGGAAGAACATGGCTTGGGTATTCCAATGGAAAAATGGTTTACCAATCTTACTACCACTGGCAATGTGGGCTCGGCTTCTATCTATCTGATGATAGATGAGCTATTTAATAGTGGTAAATTGCAAAAAGGACAAAAGATTTTATTAATGGTACCCGAAAGCGGAAGGTTTTCTTATGTATTTGGTTTTTTAACCGTTTGCTGAAATGAAAAAAGAGGAAATTCCACAAGATCCTAGTGCCCTCGGCAGGCATACCAAGGAGGTTTGTTATGCTGTAGACAGCTCCGGCAAATACGTTACCGAACTAAGCACTGGCTGGGAAGTAAAAGTTACCGCCCTTGATGTTGCCTGGCAAGACATCCAACTTCGGCTGGAAACGGCTAAGCAAAAGGTCTTGAAAGGCGAGGCCAGTCCTTTACTTTATTTTATGGAATTAAAACTCATGGATACCGCTATTTTATCGGCGTATACTGGCTTTTGGCAGTGGCGGATTAAGCGGCATCTGAAACCAGCCATTTTTCAAAAGCTATCTCCCAAAGCGCTAGAGAAATATGCCGAAGTGTTTGAAGTGAGTGTGGAGAACCTAAAAAAAATGAAGGCCAATGCAGATTGATTATAAACATATCCAGGCTGCACATTGCGAAAATGGGGTAACCACCAGTTTATTAAAACACATTGGTGTCAATCAAATATCCGAACCCTTGGCCTTTGGGATCGGTTCGGGCTTGTTTTTTGTCTACATTCCTTTACTGAAAATAAATAATGGGCCGGCCATCGCCTTTCGTACCATGCCCGGCCTTATTTTCAAAAGAACCTGCGCATCCTTAGGCATTCCCGTGATTCGCAAAAAATTCAGCTCGAAAGAAAATGCTGAAAAAGCCCTTTTAGCCTGTTTGAAAGATGGTCAGCCAGTCGGTTGCCAGGTAGGCGTGTATTATCTCTCTTACTTTCCCAAAGAATACCGGTTTCATTTCAATGCGCATAACCTGATTGTGTACGGCCAGGAAGAAGACAACTACCTGATTAGCGACCCGATCATGGAAAACGTAAGTACGCTAACTACCTACGAATTGGAGCGTGTCCGGTTTGCCAAAGGTGCTTTAGCGCCCCGAGGCCAACTTTATTACCCAAAAGAGGCACGCGTGGTGACCGATGAGCATGTTCGCAAAGCGATAAAGACCGGCATTAAACGCAATGTGCGCGACATGTTGCGCATTCCTGGCAACATCGCCGGGGTGAGGGGAATTAAATATACGGGTGAAAAAATAAAAAACTGGCGCGACAAGCTGGGTTTGCAGAAAGCAGGTATTTACCTGGCTCAACTTGTGCGCATGCAAGAGGAAATAGGTACGGGTGGCGGCGGCTTTCGCTTTATCTACGGCGCTTTTTTACAAGAAGCCCACGCGTATCATCCCAACGACCAGTTGCTGGAAATCTCCAAAAAATTTACCAAGTCAGGTGATTTATGGCGTTCAGCCGCGGTACAGGCCGCGGGTATTTACAAAGGCCGACTGAGCAGTCAGGCCGACTTCAATAAGATGGGCGATTTTCTGCTGGAGATATCCGATATTGAAAAGGACGCTTTTCAGGACTTGTCTAAAATAAAATGGCATTGATGGAAAAACTGGCTGTACATATCGAAAATCTCCGCTTTCGCTATCCGGGGCAATCGAACATGTGTATTGCTAACCTTAACCTCAAGGTAGCAGATGGGGAGCGCTTTGGGTTGTTTGGGCCTAACGGTGCCGGCAAAACTACCCTGATGCACCTCATGACCGGCTTGCTTTCTTTTGACGAAGGAAGTATTCGGTTGCTAGGGCAGGAAGTAAAACACCATCCAATGGCCATGAAAAAGCTGTTTGGGTTTGTTCCCCAGGATTTCTCCTTTTACCATGAGCTAAGCCCGGTAGAAAATCTGGCCTTTTTTGGTGCCTGGGCAGGCTTAAGAAAGCAGGAAATCAGAACCCGGACGATCGAATTGCTCGAAGTATTGGGCTTAACCGACGTGCGCGACAAGCAAGTAGGCACCTTTTCGGGTGGCATGAAACGCCGGGTAAACCTGGCCATTGGTGTCATACACAAGCCTCGGATTCTGTTTTTAGACGAGCCCACTGTTGGGGTAGATGTACAAACCCGGCACGCCATTATTCATTACCTAAAAGTGCTGAATCATAACGGAACTACCCTAATCTATACTTCTCATCAGTTAGGCGAGGCCGAAGAGCTGTGCGAGAAAGTGGCTTTGATCGATGAAGGGGAGATCATTATCCATGAATTCCTCCATAAGCTACCTTCCTTGCAGCACGAAAATGGTTTAGAAGGGCTATTCTTAAATTTAACGGGTAAAGCCTTCAGAGATCTGTGATGTTTAAACTTTGGGCTACAATCATTAAAGATTTTCATATACTCACCCGTGACAGAGTGGGGCTGACGCTTATGTTCGTTATGCCGATTTTGTTGGTGGTCATTATTACCAGTATCCAAGCCAGCACTTTCGACTTAGTGAATGATAACAAAGTGCCGCTGTTGCTGTGTAATAAGGATAAAGGAGAGGCCAGCGTCCAGCTAGTGCAGGCCATCAGAAAAATTGGCATGTTCGCGCTCACCGAAGTGCCAGCCACCCTGGACGAAAAGCAACTAGCCGACCAAATGACTGACAAGGATGCCTTGCTGGCCATTACCATTCCTGGCGACTTTTCTACGAAAATAAAAGAGAAAGCAAAAAATATATCTGATCGGGCACTCAATGACTTTGGCTTAAGCGAACAAGCTGCCAAGGCTAAGCCTGATGCGATGGAACCGCTTGCGCTCTATTATCATCCGGTATTGCAAGAGTCGTATCGGGCTTCTATTCAGGGGGCTTTGCGCAGTGCCCTCCAACTGGTAGAAAGCAAGCAAATACTGCAAACCTTGTACTTTGCCATCAATGAAAAACAATTGCCAGCAGCGTTGGAGAATGATATTATTAATGATCAGGTAGCGATCAACGAAATACCCGTTTCCAAAGACGGCAGCCGTAGAATACCCAATGCCACCCAGCACAATATCCCCGCCTGGACCATATTCGGGATGTTTTTTATCGTGATTTCCTTGGGGAGCAATATCGTTCGGGAAAAACTCAGCGGCAGCTTCGTGCGACTGAAAACCTTGCCTACCAACTATCTGGTGGCGCTGTTCTCCAAGCAGGTCATTTATTTGGGTGTGAGTATGGCGCAAGTGGTGGTTATTTTTTCTATTGGCGTTTGGCTGTTTCCACTCATTGGCCTCCCAAAATTGAACCTGCCTTCCGACTTATTTGGCTTGTTGGTGGTATCGCTTATTTGCGGCTGGTGTGCGGTGAGTTATGCCATTTGCGTTGGCGTATTTGCCCAAACCCAGGAGCAAGCCAATGGTTTTGGTGCCGTTTCTATTGTGATTTTGGCGGCCATTGGCGGAATATTGGTTCCCAGCTTTGCTATGCCCGCTTCTTTTCAATGGCTTATGAAGTTATCACCACTGCATTGGGGCTTGGAGTCTTACTACAAGTTGTTTTTGGAAGGCGGGCAGTTAGGAGATGGTTTGATGAATATTTTACCTTTGTTGGGCATAACCCTGTTGATTCAGCTAATAGCCATTTCGGCGCTGAAACAGAAGAATTTGATTTGAAAAATATACCATGGAAACAGAAATCACACAATTAAAGCAAGAATTAAAAGAGCAAATTATTAAGTACCTGAATTTAACCAATCTTCAGCCTGCTGACATCGCAGATACCGAACTATTGTTTGGCGAAGGCTTAGGTTTAGACTCGATCGATTCTATTGAACTAATCGTACTACTCGACAGAGGCTACGGAATCCGGATTGAAGATCCCAAAGAAGGACGGAAAATCCTAGTAGATGTCAATACAATGGCTGAGTACGTGCAAAAGCATAGAATTAAGTAATTAGCTTGTTAGTGGTTAGTTTTTAGTAGTTAGTAATTGAGATTTTATTAATCAGTAAAAACGAACACCTAAATGCCAACAAGTTAATCACTAACAATCTAATTACTAACAACCTAACTACTTAATTTGAATCGCGTTTTTGTTACCGGCCTGGGCGTAATAACCTCCGTAGGAGATACGGTGGATGCCAATCGTACAGCCTTGAAAGAGGGGATATGTGGTATCACTACCTTAGAACAATTCCCGTCGAAGTACGCGGGGCGATTGCCGGTAGGAGAAATAAAAATAGCCAACCAATTATTCAAAGAAAAGCTGAAAGTAAGGGAGTCTGGCGTTACCCGGACTACTTTGCTGGCTTTGCACGCCTTCCAAGAGGCTATCCACGACAGTAAGCTCAGCCAAACGCAGCTCTCCTCCCAAGATACCGCTTTGATTGGGGCAACCACGGTAGGAGGGATGTGCCTCACCGATGAATTATACCACGATGCCAACCGCGATTCTGAAGGAGCCGAATACCTTTCTTCGTACGATGCGGCCTCTGTCAATGCGTATTTGCAGCAACGCTATCGACTCAATGGAATCATCAACACGCTTAATACAGCTTGCTCATCGTCTGCCAATGCCCTCATGTTTGGCGCAAGACTGATCAAACATGGCTTGGCCAAAAGAGCCATTGTGGGTGGAGTGGACAGCCTGGCGAAGTTCACCATCAATGGTTTCAATGCTTTACACATTCTGTCTTCAACCATATGCCGCCCTTTCGATGCTGACCGCAATGGCCTCAATTTAGGCGAAGGAGCCGGTTTTCTGGTGTTGGAAAGAGAAGAGGACGCCGCTGGAAAAAGAGTATATGCCGAACTATCGGGGTATTGCAATGCCAATGATGCCTTTCATCCCTCGTCCTTATCCGAGAACGGAGACGGGCCATACCTGGCCATGAAAGGGGCTTTAGCAGTAGCCAAGCTTTCAGCAAACCAAATCGGATTTGTCAATGCCCACGGAACGGGTACGGAAAACAACGATGAAGTTGAGAGTAGGGCTATGCTGCGCATATTTGAGCAAATGCCTGCTTTCGCGTCTACCAAAGGCAATATTGGCCATACGTTAGGCGGAGCCAGTGCCATTGAGGCGGTGTATAGCCTCTTAAACCTGGTCTATCAGGAAGTATATCCGGGACTGAATTTCGAGAATCCTATGGCAACTACGGGATTATCTCCCATTCAAACTTTTACATCCAAACCTTTGACACACGTCATGTCCAATTCCTTCGGTTTCGGAGGCAATTGCAGTTCGCTGATATTTTCTAAAGTATGAATTTAGCTGTCAGCGATCAGCCGTCAGCTTTCAGTAATTCTAAACTAATTATTATTCATTCAAAGCTGAAAGCTGATAGCTGAGGCCTGATCGCTCGAAGCCATGTTTTATATCCATCAGAGCACTTGTATTTCATCTCAGCAGACTGTTTTGGATGAAGATATTGAGCAATTAAAGCCGTCTGTCGACAACAAGCTTTTTGCCATAGAACCTTTGTACGAAAACATACCACCGGGTTTGCTTCGTAGAATGGGGAAAGCGGTCAGAATGGGCGTGGGCGCTGCTTTACCCCTAACGCTGCAAGCGCCTAACCTGGCTGGAATTGTCATAGGTACTTCCAACGGGGGAATGGAAGACTGTATTAAATTTCTGAACCAAATCATTGATTATGAAGAGGGTAGGCTTACGCCGACCAACTTTGTGCAAAGTACCACCAATGCCATCGCTTCTCAGATAGGGTTGTTGAGTACAAACAAAGGGTATAATGTTACGCACGTGCATCGGGGCGTGGCCTTTGAAAATGCCATGCTGGACATCACGATGTTAATAAAGGAAAATCCCAGCTACAGCTACTTATTGGGAGGCCTGGACGAAATATCTTCCTTTAACTATAATATTGATTTCTGCCACTCTATAATCCTTTCTCGGCCATCAACTGTACGAAATCAATTCTCCTGGTAGCATGGCTGGCGAAGGCGCTGCTATGTTTGTGGTGAATGCAGAGAAAGAAGGCGCCTCGTCTCAGGTATTGGGTATCAAAACCTTTCATTCTCAGGAGGAAGCAACCGTAGCAAGCCAGCTCAATCATTTTCTGGAAGCGTATTTGCCGCCCGGCGCAAGCATAGATTTATTGCTGTCCGGCGAAAATGGCGACAATCGTTTCCTGCACTTTTACACTACTTGCGAGGCACAGTTGGGCATTAACCTGCCTGTAGCCCGCTATAAGCACTTGACTGGCGAATATCCGAGTGCCTCAGCCGTGGCCGTATGGCTGGCGTCTCGGGTTATCCAAACCCAAACCTTGCCCAGGCAAATGTTGAAGTCAGGCGTTTCTCCAAGAAAATTTCAGTATATTTTGCTCTATAACCATTACCAAGGCCTCCAACACAGTTTTATTTTGTTGGCTCAGGAATAGATTATTGCGTAACAAGCCCTTAGGCTATACCAAGAGGGCAAGTACTTCAAAAACTTTTCAAAGCTTGAGGAGTATAAAAAAGGGATATTAACTAAATAATCTATTGAGAAAATGATTACGCTCACTGATGCCCAACTCAGAGATATAGCAGACCAATTGGATTTTGGGCTAAAATGCTATGTGCATATAACTACTTATGAAGTGGCCTATTTTCCTGACCCGCTCAAACACAATTCATTTGACGAAGAATTTTGGGAGGACGACATTCAAAAGGTAAACGATAATCCCAAGGATTACCAGGAAATTGAAGGAATGACTTCCCACGATTCTTTTCAGGTAATGGAAAGGTTTGCTGACCGGGTAAGCACAAAAGATCTTAAGGATAGATTGCATAAGGCATTAAGTCGGCCTAAACCATTTCGCCATTTTAATGACGTCATCAACGATGAAGACGAACACCGGCAGGAATGGTTTGCCTTTAAGAATGAACAGATTCTGGATTGGGTGAAAGAACGCCTGGCTTGGATAAACGAACGTTTGCAGGAAGAGACTGAAGAGGAACAAGATGAAGATGAAGTCACCTTCCTTCCCAACTCAATGACCAAGCAAGCGTTTGCTTTAGAATGGATTGCTGCCTGGAATAGCCATGATATCGACCGCATCATGTCCCATTACTCCAACGACATTGATTTTTGCTCGCCCATCATTGTGCGCCTGCTCAATCAACCTGACGGCACCATCACCGACAAAGATGAGCTAAAACACTACTTCCTGAAAGGGTTGGCGGCATATCCTGATTTGCACTTTGAGCTTCACCATATCCTGGAAGGGCTGAATAGTCTGGTCTTAATTTACCAGAGTGTAAACAATACACTTTCGGCGGAGTTTATGGAACTGGATAATGAAATGAAGATTAGTTGTGTGAGGGCACATTACAAATCTCTGGATTAGTCGCTACTTCGTTTTTTTAGAGAAAAATTATTGCTTCCATTGGGTTGTTTAACCTAATATATAGGTGGTTTCTATCACACAAAAAGCTTGAAAACAGCCAGGAAAGGCGTACTTTTACTAGATACATTTCTTAAACCTCAACCATGAAAAGACTTCTGCTCTTCCTATTCCTATTACAAGGAATTACCTTTGTCACCTTCGCCCAAACGAATAACTCAACTGCTAAACCCTTGAGTTTTGGCGAGAAGATTTCACCTGAGGGTGCTATGTCTACCCAAGCGTTGGTAACCCAAATGGCCGATAAAGACGCAATGCCCGCCAAAGTGCAGGGAGAAGTGATATCCGTTTGTCAGGCCAAAGGTTGCTGGGCCACCGTGAAGCTGCCTGATGGAAAAACGATGCGCGTGACCTTCAAAGATTACGCCTTTTTCATTCCCAAAGATGCCAATGGAAAGACAATAGTGATGGAAGGAAAAGCCTTTGTTAAAACAGAGACCGTAGCCAAATTGCGCCATTATGCAGAAGATGCAAATGCCTCCAAAGAAGAAATCGCCAAGATTACCGAGCCTGAACGCTCATTGGCCTTTGAGGCAAAAGGTGTTCTGCTTAAATAAGCTATCAGGCATCAGCTTTCAGCCGTCAGCTATAAGCTATCATCACCTCATTGTCATTCTATGCTGCATAAAACGCTGGGCATTGTTATCCATTATCTCCGCTACCGCGAGTCTTCCATTATTGTGAAGATGTATACGGAAGAATTTGGTTTGCAGAGTTACATCGAGAATAACGTGCGCAGCGCAAAAGCCAGGAATAAAATTGCTCTGTTCCAGCCGCTTACCTTGCTCGACTTAGTAGTATATCACCGTCCCGATGGTGGACTTACGCGGCTATCGGAGATCCGATGTCACACACCATTTAGTAGCCTTCCCTACGATTTTCACAAGGCCAGCATCGCGATGTTTATTACCGAGATGCTGAGCAAAACCCTGAAAGAAGAAAGTGGCAGTCCGCCCTTGTTCCATTTTCTTTTCCAATCTATTCTCTGGCTAGACCAGGCGGAAGCTAACTTCGAGAATTTTCACTTACAGTTTCTACTGCAATTGGCTCGCTTCCTGGGCTTTTCTCCCCAGTCGGCAGAAGAAATCTTCGAGCAGCTTACCTCTGCCGGACAATCGCACCGAGGCTTTGCTGGAGACAGTTCTGCCCCGGAAGATATGCTATTCCTTGACCGGTTAATTCAGGCCGAATACGGCGAAAGCATTAAAGTATCCCATTTTCTGCGCCGCGAAGCGTTAGAACACATTCTATCCTTTTACCAACTGCACATCGAGAATTTCGGTGAAATAAAATCTTTGCCCGTTTTACAGGAAGTAATGCGGTAATGTACCTGGAGGTCATAAGCGTTTCAAATGCTTCCGACCGTGGTTCAGAGATACATACGCCGCTTTAATTCCAACGAAACTCCTCCACGCTTTAACTCCCCAACTGAATGAACAAGTGCGTATTTCTTGACCGAGATGGAGTGCTGAACGAAGATTGTGCCGATTATGTCTATCGGTTGGCCGATTGTATTGTACCCCCAGGCGTAGTAGAAGCACTTCAGCAGTTGAAGGAAGCGGGGTTCTTGCTCATTGTCATTACCAACCAAGCGGGAATTGCCAAAGGATTATATACCCGCCTGGAAGTGCTCGATATTTATAACTATCTGCAAAAGCTGTCTGGAAATGCCCTGGATGCCATTTACTTCTGTCCACATCATCCCCAGTACGATACTGACTCCCTCCGTCGGAAGCCTGATTCGCTGATGATTGAAAAGGCCATTGCCAAATACCACATAGATATTTCGCAATCGTGGATGGTGGGAGATGCCGAAAGAGATGTATTAGCGGGCAAAAAAGCGGGCTTACGAACCATTCAAATTACTCCCCAAGCTACCTCGCTAGCGGACTATATAGCGGTGGACTTATTCCAGGCATCGGAATTTATTCTGGGAAGTTAAAATAAAAAACCTATCAGCTCATCGAAATGGCTGATAGGTTTGAAAGGAATGGGGCAGGAAACCAAACGGCAGTAAGGCTGCCTATTTATTATATCCTGTTTTTCTCTACCTTTTTGGCACTTGCGTGGCCATCAGTTGTTACTTTTCCCTTGTCGCCACTCTTAGAGTAAACTGGGCAGGTGTAGTTGTTTCTGCCACAAGAGGACAGCGCTACTGTTGCCAACAAGAAGAGAACATAGATTTTTTTCATTTTTAAAACCATAATTATAGTTGAACACCTGTTGAAAGTTATGGAACTGTACTGAAATATCATAATACAGGGATCCGTATTTATACTTACTAAACGAATCAGAGGTGTAAGGATTCATAATTATTAGGAATCTTTGCCTCGGAAAGCCTACTTATACCCGAGTATTTTTAGCATTGATTCACTGTCCTGCTCAGGAGCAAATAGCCGCGTAACAATTTTTCCTTCCTCGTCTCTATCGACAATTACGTGCTTGGGCGCGGGAATCAGGCAGTGTTGAATACCACCGTAGCCTCCCAGCGATTCCTGGTAAGCACCCGTGTGAAAAAATCCTATATACTGTTCTTCACTTTCCTCAATAACGGGCAAGAATACTTCCGAAGTATGTGCCTCTGAATTATAATAATCCATGTGGTCACAGGTAAGGCCACCTAGATTCACTTTGTGGTGTGGATTATCCCAATTATTGACTGCCAGCATGATATACTTCTGGTTCATTCCCCATACATCTGGCAGGTGTGTAATAAAAGAGCCATCAATCATATACCAAAGCTCCTTGTCATTCTGAAGTTTTTGGTCAATTACTGAATAAATTAAGGCACCGCTTTCACCCACCGTATAGCTTCCAAACTCGGTAAAGATGTTGGGTACTGGCACGTGGCTTTTGCTGCAAATCCACTGAATGCTCTCCACTACCTGCTCCACCATCGCTTCGTAGTCGTAGCTAAATTGCAAAGAGGTCTTGATGGGGAAGCCTCCGCCGATGTCAATCGTATCCAGATCAGGGCAAATCTTCCTCAGTTCGCAATATTTATATACAAACCTGCTCAATTCGCTCCAATAATAAGCGCTGTCTTTAATGCCCGTATTGCTGAAAAAATGCAGCATTTTGAGTTTAAAGTTCGGATTGGTCGCAATCTTGTTTTTATACAGGTCATTTACATCGCTGTAGCGGATACCCAGACGAGAAGTATAAAACTCAAAGTTGGGTTCTTCGTCAGTAGCGATGCGGATGCCCAGGTTTACCTTCACATGGCTATTGACACTTTGCTCATAAAATTCGATTTCCTTCAGGTTATCCAAAATAGGAATCACATTGAAGCCTTCATTGAGCATCTCACTGATGTATTGGGTATACAAAGGCCGTTTGTAGCCATTACAAAGAATGATGGTTTCCTTGGTAAGCTTCCCTTTGTTATACAACTCCCGAATAATGGGCATATCGAAAGCCGAAGATGCTTCCAAATGGACGTCATTGCTCAACGCCTCTTCCAGCACAAACTGAAAATGCGAAGATTTGGTGCAATAACAATAGGTGTAGGAGCCTTTGTATTTGAGCTTATGAATGGCATCAGCAAATAGTTGCTTAGCATTTTGGATATGCTCACTAATTTTGGGCAGATAAGTTAATTTAAGAGGAGTGCCGTATTCCTGGATGATGTCCATTAACGGCACATCGTTGAATTGTAACTCGTTTTTTTCAACCCGGAATTCTTTGGTTGGAAACTCAAACGTTTGCTCAATTAAGTCAACATAACTCCGCATGGGTTGGAATTTCACAGGAGCTTTGGACTTGGGTTTGGTCTTGGTGAGGTTGTTCAACGGTTTAGCTTAGTCAATAAGTTGAAAGAAAAGATAGTGCGAATTTGCGTTAAAAATGCAATTATTACAACGTTGCAAACGATAAAATTATACGTAATCCAAGGGTAGGAAGTTCAATCGTCAGTAGGGTGCATGGGTATCTGTCTTCTATCCAGCCCCAGCCTTTTGAAGTGCTATTTTTTAAGGAGTAATTAATTTTCATTAGTGCTCCTCCATGAGGGTCTCATCCACTATTTTGCAGAATTTGGGAATTTTCACCCTACATTTAAAAGTACTATCGATAGATAAAATTTATAATTGTTTTTATTTTTGCTCGACCACCTAAATTGTTTCGCTATAGCCATGAAAACTTCCCAGCTAAGCCTGTATATGTTATTCGCCATAGGTATGCTAGCCATGTTACAAGCCGCGTGGTTTTACCCTCAATTACCCGAAACCGTTGCCTCCCACTTCAATGCCTCAGGTGTGGCCGACGGCTATATGTCTAAAATAGGCTTTTTAGTCTTTCAGGTGATTTTTATTCCCGCAATGGGGTTGCTCTTCGTAGGCATCGGCAGGTTATTAAATCAAATCCCAGCCTCTTTGATCAATGTTCCGAACCGCGAATATCACTTGTCAGAGGAAAGGAAAGCTTTCACTTTTTCTGTCCTGACTAATCAGCTCCGATGGTTTGGTGTGGTCACTATGTTGTTGTTGCTAATAGTCTGTGCCTTAGCGAATAAGGCTAATCTGTCACAACCACCTGTGTTGCCCATGCCCACCTATTTATTAATGAGCTATTTTATATTTACGCTAATTTGGACGGCTATGCTTGTCCTGAAATTCAGAAAAAAGCATTGACTATACCCCTCTGCTTAACCTCACCTTAATAAAACCTCAAAAAAGCCCAGGTTTTCCTCTTAGCCAAGTACTGCATGTTCGTTTCTTGCTGATAAGCCTCGCGCTCGAAACTAATGTTTCTATACGCCTGAGAATGATTTTTATACCTCAATCGGTTAATAAAGTATTCCAGAAAATACCATAGGTAAAAAGGCAGGATCAGCAATTCAACCTGTTGGCGGTGGTGAATTCGTTCGTGGTTAATTAAAACCAGATTGTCCAGGTCAGCTCGGTACTTTATCAGGATAAAGGGATACAAGGCCATGCCATGAACCCACAGAAATGGTGCAATAATAATCAACAGGGTGTGTTTTATAGGTTTTCTGGGTGCAAAGGTATGGGTAGAAATGCTAAAAGTCTACTAAGAGGGCTCCTTGCTTGGCCAGATTGTGGCAGGGAATTCCTAAAACTTTCGCCTGATTACTCAAACTGGCAGCCAAATAGGGTTTGTTTGAGGTATCAAGTACCAGTTGCTTAACCGAAAGGTCATTGACCAAGCCCGCCAAATCCTTCACTGCTCCTTGCCGGATAATTAAATAGTCGATGGCTTGGCTAGGCAGCTGTACTTTTTGATTTCCCATAGCTGTATGGATGCAAAGAAAGGACTTCCCGTGCCAGACCATTAGTGAAAAAGCGCCGTAATGGTGCGAGGCAATCGAACCGAAATGTTGGCTAGAGTCTCCTCCTTGCACAGAAGAACTGCCCCATATTACTTGCTCAGTCTTTGAAATACCTTTTTTACACCAATAATTGGCCAAGTGAAAGTTGAATAAAGACCGGTTTCCAATAAAAGCTGAATCGCACAATAGCCAGGCATGGTCACCTTCAATCAGGCTCATCACCGAGTGTTGGCGAATACTGTGAATGACCACCGCCTGTTGCTGTTGTTGTTCCCACACTCGCCTGCCATTGAGTCCAGCCAAAATCAGCACCAACATAAAACTAAACGGCAGGTAACGAAAGTTTCGGAACACGAACAAACCGAGAAAGCTGAAAATCAGCAAGTATACTACGATGGTTTCTGTTATACTAAAGTCAATGCCAGCCAGTAAGGCATAAGGCAGCTTTTCGGTCAGGACTACAGAAGTGTTGAGCAACCACAGTACCCACTTCAACAAAATACCGAATGCGGATATTACTGGATGAATCCAGGATATGGCCACCAAAGCCAAGCCCATGGGCAATACCAGCGCCGAAAGGAGCAGTACGACCGGATTGGCTAGCAAAAAATAAGTAGGGAACTGATGGAAGTAGTACAAACCCAAGGGGAAAGTAATCAGCTGAGCCGTAATGGACACGCAGGTTGCATTCCAGAGCCAATCTACGCTTTTGTGGGACAGGCTAGTCAAAAACCTATTATAATCCTGACGGCGTTTTAGTTTCTTCCAAAAGCGCCATGTTCGGTAGCTAGCATAAGGATCAGGAATTTTCCACAAACGCAATAACCCAGGCGTGAGCAATACTATGCCCACTACTGCCAAATAAGATAGTTGAAAACCCACTGACATAAGTAAATAAGGATCCCAACAGAGCAAAAGAAAGGCGGATATGGATAAGGTATTGAAAATCTTATTCTTCCTTTGAATGGCCTCTGCTATCACTACAAAAGAAAACATAGTTACAGACCGTAATACGGAGGGCGAAAGAGCCGTGACAAAAGCATAAAACCACAGCAATACCAGCATAACTACCGCAAACAGGAACCGGCCATTGGGTAGCTTTTTGATATGCTTTAGGATGAAATTGAGAATAATAAAAAGAATCCCCACGTGTAAACCCGATACCGACAGTATATGCATTGCCCCGGAAGCGGAGTAAGCACTCAGAATGTCAGCGTCCAGGTCGTCTCTAATACCTAGAATTAGGGCATTGGCCACCGCATATTCACGTTTTGCACCGATAGCCTGGGTCAATACATTTTCTGCGTAGCTAGCCACCCGGATCGCAAAAGGCATGACCAAATTTGGAGTTGTGTGGCCAATAACCACGAAATCGCTCGGGCGCAGGTAGTGCTGATGAGTAATGTGCTGGTAAAACAGGTATTGTCGATAATCAAACTCCTCCGGATTGGCTGGAGGTTTTACCAAGGATGGTTGCCCTTTTATGAGCAACAGTTGTCCATAAACGGGTTTATTGCCTTGCAGCGACGAGCTACTTTTATCAAATGAGAGCAAAATTTTGCCTTGTGCAGGCTTCCAGTATCCAAATTGGTCAATGGCTCTCAATTCTGCCTCTGCCCGATAACTTTTGGGTTTATCTTGTATTGCCGAAACAATGACCGCTTGATAATGATGGATACTGTCCTGCTGGTGAAGTAAGTGGCTTGAAGCCAGGCTATCGGTACGCTGGTGGGCAATGATGATACCTGCAATCAATAAGCTGCTGAGGCCTATCACCGCCATTAAACTGCTTAATTGATTTCTGTAATTATTGGGCGTAAATCTTTCTATCAGGAAATATACGATAACCAAGCCAGCAAATATCCAGGGCAGGTAAGCATGATAAAACCCCGTCCAAATATAAAATGACAAACCCACGATCAGCACCAGTACATATCTAACAAACGGAAATGGAGCCCACTTGATCACAGAGGAGGTATTTTATATTATTCGATTATGGTTGATAAAGTATTTGTAAACAGGTATTTATGCATTGAGTTGCATTTTGTAATGTTGAATGTCACACTCTTCAAACATATCTCCTACTGGCTGGAAACCAAACTTGGCATACAATGGCATAGCCGTCAACTGTGCATGTAGATAGAGCAATTTACCCGTAGGGCCTTCCTGGGAGTAGATATCGTCCAGAACTGCCTGCATAAGCGCAGAACCTACTTTTGCTCCACGATAACTTTTCAATACGGCAAACCGCTCCAACTTAATTCCTTTCTCAGTAATACGCCAACGAGCGGTACCGCAAGATCGCCCATCGGCCAGCGCCAGAAAATGCCTGGATGAGTCTTCATATTTATCATACTCTTCCTCGGCAGGAACTTGCTGTTCCTGAACAAAAACCTCCTCACGGATACGCAAAGCCAACTGCATTTGCTCAGGATTAGTAATGTGTTTTACTTCAATCATTTTCGGAAATAGGTTTAAGCACGAGGCAAATAATAACTAAGAAACCTAGCGTACTATGGTATTTGTATTTTTATTTAATACAAATAATAAAATATGTATCTTTTGATTTGCTATTTATTGAAACAACTTTTATCTTTCGTTTATATTTAATCCCTTATTGTTATGATGAAAATGTCCATTCACCGGAAAGTTGGCAAAAGCACGTATCACTTTCAATTTGAAGGTAAAAATTTGTACGAAGTAGTAAAAGAATCTGAAAAACTTAGTTTTCCTGATATCCATAAATGCGGTTTGTGTGGCAAGGATAACATAGTATTGGGTACCCGCCACGCACAGAACAAGTATAAATATACCTTTATCCGTTGCCAGGATTGCAGAGCACAACTGATTTTTGGGCAAACCAAAGAGGACGCAGATGTATTTTACCTGCGCCGTCGGGAAGACAAAAAATTCGATTGGCATATCTATGAGCCTGAAGAGGAAGAAGAAAATTCTATGGAAGAATATTCAACTGCACCAGCCAGCAAACAGACCAATCACCGCTCTGCTGACAATCGCCGGGAAAGTACGTCAGGTACTCGAAAGCCGGTAATGGCGAAATAGACTATAATTTAGCCGCATATGCATTACGAAAGGTTGCTCATAATGTAATAGCTTATTCTTAAATGGCTAACAACAAACAACTTACTTATTAAATAACGATCAGCCGCTTCACGGCTTTTTCACCTCCTGTATTGGTAATTACTACGAAGTACATGCCTGCGCTTAGCTTGCCATTGGAAAAGCTAAGCACGGTACTAGACAACTCAACATAGTCTTTTGTTACTACGAGACGGCCAAGAACATCATATAATTGCAGATAAACCGTTTGAGTACCTTTGAACTGAACCTCCACTAGAGTCAAGTCATCGATTTTGTTGTTGCCAGGGTTAGGATATACTTTTATGGTCAGTTGTTCGGTAGAAGGCAAGGGTAGACACTTAGTTGAATTCTGTACCAAGGCTAAACGCCGAGGGCTTGTTTTCAGTACGTTTCGCATCCTTGCTTTCTGATCCTTAGTAAAGATGTTCATGCACTTGTCGGGCGAATAATCCAGGTAGTTCTCGATCATATTGATCGTTTGCTGACCATTGCAATTAGAGTTGACAGATTTGCAATTATTATCTGCTCCAACATCGTTAGGAGACGATGTGGGAGGGGTATCATTACAGTGGTCATCGCCACACGTACATTGGCCATCTGAGCATTCTACATCTCCCCATGTATGTAATAAGCCCAACCAGTGGCCAATTTCGTGGGTGGTGGTACGGCCCAAATTATAGAGCTTGCTGGTAATTGCGCCTGTTTGTCTGCCAAACATTTTGAAATCGACGACTGCGCCGTCAGTATAGGCGGGCCCGTTTGAAGAACTCAATCCAGGCAGGCCGCTCATATCTGGAAACTGCGTATAGCCGATGAAAGGAGTTTTTAAGTCAGCGATCCAAATATTAAGGTATTGGTCGCTAGGCCAATAACTTAGGGATTTCAGACGCGTATCGTCATTATTTATGTCAAACTCGGTTTGTGTGTCATATATCCGTAGAATGCCGGTACTGGGTTTGCCATTGGGGTCGCATGTAGCCAGGAAGAACTCAATTTCTGTATCTGCTCCTACCGAGTTGGTATTGAAGCCATTGGTGCCAGGCTTCCGCCGATAGTCTTCATTCAAAACGGTTATTTGTGACCTGATTTGTTCGTCAGAAATATTGCCGCCCACACCAACAACCTTACTCGACTCATGATGAACCACATGCACTACGATAGGAATACGGACAAGCTCTTCGTCGTCTTCCAGCCTAAGATTGGCGTTTGTGTGCTGAAATAGCTTTGTTTCTAAAGCTGTCTTACTCGATTGCCAGCCAGGATACCGTTTTTGTAATAAAGAATCGTATGTCATGGTAGCACAAAACCGCTGTGCATGTCCAGTAATTGACAAAAGTGTAAGGAGCAAAAACACGCAAAAAGAGCGTTGAAACATAACAGCAGGCTTTATTGGAAATTAGATAAGTTCTTGTTTGAAAAAAGTCCTTGGACTTAAAGCTACCCCTGGCTTTCTACTTTTTCGTAGGCTAGAATAATGTCCTTCACCAACCGATGTCTTACCACATCTTTGGCATCCAATTCGACGAACCCAATTCCATTGATATCCTTCAAAATGTGTTGAGCCTCCACCAACCCCGACTTTTGGTTGCGTGGCAAATCAATCTGGGATTTATCTCCGGTAATGATGGCTTTAGAGTTCGGACCCATGCGTGTCAAAAACATTTTGATTTGCATCGCAGTGGTGTTTTGCGCCTCATCCAGCAGAATAAAAGCATTATGCAATGTCCGGCCTCGCATATAGGCTAGCGGAGCAATTTCTATAATGCGATTTTCTTGGTAAAACTTCAGCTTTTCAGGCGCAATCATATCATCTAAAGCATCGTAAATCGGACGCAGATAGGGATCTATTTTTTCTTTCAGGTCACCTGGCAAAAAACCAAGGTTCTCGCCAGCCTCTACCGCTGGTCGCGTAATGATGATTTTTTTTACTTCCTTATTTTTCAGTGCTTTTACAGCCAAAGCCACCGAAATGTAGGTCTTGCCAGTACCTGCCGGACCAATGGCAAAGACGATATCGTGCTGAGCAGCACTTTCTACCAGTAATTTTTGGTTGGCAGTTTTGGGTTTAATGACAAACCCCTTGGTTCCAAAAAGAAGGACTCCGTCACTATCTTCCTGACTTCCTGATGATTCCTCTTCTTTTTGTAAATAATTTTGGACGCTCTCATTGGTCAGTTTTCCGTATTTGTGGTAATGCTCCAATAAGGATTGAACAATATCATTGATTTTTATGATTTCTGGCGTTGTTCCTTTAATCCTTATTTCATTGCCTCTGGAAATAATTTTACTGCTGGGAAACGCAGCAGCCACTTGCTTAATTGTATTATTTTCTACACCCAGGAAGTCAACCAGAGACACATTGTCTAGAATAATTATTTTTTCTACCAATCGAATAGTTGTTAAAATTTTTATAAAATAAAGTGGTTGAAACAGTTGTCCTGCGAACCTTTGCAAAGGTCACAAAAAGTGCGCAATCCACTAGCAAAATTCTCCTGAATATACGCAAATAGCAGACAAAAAATTACGAATATATTTTAGGGTTGGATAAAAACTTGGCGTCGCTTTTTGTTATGTTTGTAATAATGGAACCAAACAAAGAGAATAGCTATTTTAAAAAATCTACTGCCTTTCTAAGTGGCCAAAGCCGCCCGGCCAACCGGATGATGGATGTGGGTTTGGGAAAAATCCCTCCTCAGGCGCTCGATTTGGAAGAAGCTGTTTTAGGTGCATTAATGATTGAAAAGGATGCCCTTACGACAGTAGTGGACATTCTAAAGCCCCAGAGTTTTTATAAAGATGCTCACCAACGCATCTATAATGCCATTCTTACCCTTTTTAAAAATTCTGAGCCAGTAGATTTGCGTACCGTTGCTATGCAATTACGTAAAACGGCTGAATTGGAAATTGCAGGTGGTGCCTTTTACATTACCGAGCTTACAAGCCGTGTAAACTCTGCGGCCAATATTGAATACCATGCCCGTATTATAGCTCAAATGTCTATCAAACGGGACATGATTTCGGCAGCCTCCGATATTCTACGCGATGCTTATGAAGATACTACGGATGTGTTTCAGTTGCTGGACCGCACTGAGCAGGCGCTATTCTCCATATCTGAATCCAATATCCGCAAGAATTATGAACGGATGGGTGCCCTTATTCAACAGGCCATTGAAGACCTGGAGAAGCGAGCACTGCTAAAAGATGGCCTCACGGGTGTGCCTACCGGCTTTACTAGTCTGGATCGCGTTACATCTGGTTGGCAAAAGTCTGATCTGGTCATTATGGCGGCAAGGCCTGGTATGGGTAAAACGGCCTTTGTCGTGTCTGCTATGCGAAATGCAGCCGTCGACTTTCAAAAAGGGGTAGCTATTTTCTCGCTCGAAATGTCCTCGGTTCAGCTGGTAAACCGGTTAATTTCGGCTGAGGCTGAACTGGAAAGTGAAAAAATAAAGAAAGGAAGTCTGCTGAGGCATGAGTGGGAGCAGTTGCACCACAAAATTGCCAAACTTACCGAAGCCCCCATTTTTATTGATGATACCCCTGCGCTTTCTATCTTGGAATTGCGGGCCAAAAGTCGCCGGCTGAAATCTCAACACGACATTCAACTGATCATTATTGATTACTTGCAATTGATGACGGGCGATACTTCAGGCAAAATGGGTGGAAACCGGGAGCAAGAGATTGCGTCTATTTCAAGGGCCTTAAAAAACCTGGCTAAAGAGCTGGACATCCCCGTGATAGCTTTGTCGCAGTTGAGTCGGGCAGTTGAAACACGCGGTGGGGATAAACGCCCGCAACTTTCCGATTTGCGGGAATCTGGTTCTATTGAGCAAGATGCAGATATGGTAATCTTCCTGTATCGGCCCGAATACTACGGCATTACACAAGATGAAGCAGGCAACTCCATTGCCGGTATCGGTGAGGTAATTATAGCGAAACACAGGAATGGCTCGTTGGAAACTGTTCCCCTCAAATTTATTGGCAAATACACGAAATTCTGCGACCTAGATTCGTCCGAATTGCGCCCCTTCAGCGGCAACTCTTTTCCCGATTCTTCCTCTATTCCGCCAGAATTCAGCTCCCCTGGCACCATTACACTGGGCAGTAAGGTAAATAACCCAAGCCCATTTGCCCCAGGAGCCAAAAGCGAAGACCCACCTTTTTGACAATTAACAGTTATCAATTAACAATAAACAGGGAATACGTTCTGACAACTTTATTCTTTACAAACATCTGATAAACAACAGAAAGGCCTTGTTCATACGAACAAGGCCTTTCTGTTGTTTGTGTTCCGGCGAACCGCTGGGAATGATGGTTAACCGTTAATTGTTTAATGTTAATTGATAACGGTTAATTGCATTAAGGTTTTGCTACTTCGAAGCTAACCCTACGGCCTTTAATTTGGTTGTTGTCCATCACCTCGATTACATTAGTTACGTTTTCTTTAGGAATTTCAACAAAGGAAAATTTATCGTAAATATCAATCATGCCGATATCATTGCCTGCCATACCGGTTTCACCCGCAATGGCTCCAACGATGTCGCCAGGTCTTACATTCTGTTCGCGGCCAATATTGATAAAGAGGCGAATCATTCCTGGGCGTGGGCCACTAGAGCGTTCCCTATCACCACCCCGCCGTTCATCATTCTTTTTGTTAAAATCGCCTTTGCTAAAGCGATCTCTTTCGCCAAAACGCTCCGAACCACGAGCATTTCTGTCACCGCTGCGTTCGCTGCTTTTGCGATCACCGAAACGGTCGCCACTACGACGATCTCCGGAACGGTCATCACGACCACCTTCGCGATCACGTCTTCCCACTTCAGGCTCATTCAGGGCAGCATCGGCAAATGTGCTCTTTTGCACACCCAAATTCATTTTGATCAATGCTGCTACTACATCGGGCGTGGTGAAACCAGCGTGATTTAGCTGAGAAAGCATTTCCTGATAAATATCCAGCTCGCCTTCCTGAATAGCTTCTTTTACCTTGTCGATAAATTTGGCCTTTTTCACCCCAACAATATCTTCAAAGGAAGGAATTACCCCACGTTCAATTTTTACCTTGGTATAAGCCTGAATTTCGCGCAAGCGATTCATTTCACGACCGACCACAAAGGTAAAAGCACGACCCGCACGACCCGCACGACCCGTACGGCCAATACGGTGTACATAGTACTCTTCATCTAACGGAATATCGAAGTTGAAAACGGCATCCACATCGTCTACATCAATACCACGGGCAGCCACGTCGGTAGCAACCAGGATATTGATAGTACCCGCACGGAACTTAGCCATTACGTTATTGCGTTGCGCCTGACGCAGATCGCCATGCAAACCTTCTGCCTGGAAACCACGTACTTGCATTTCCTCTACCAACTCATCAACCTTCAATTTGGTATTACAGAACACCAGCATTAATTTCAGGTTGTAAAAGTCGATCAGGCGTGACATTACTTCAACTTTCGCCTTTCCTTTTACTTCAAAAAACAATTGCTCAATGTTAGGAACGGTTAATTCGTTCTTTACCACTTTCACCAATTGAGGATTGGTCTGATATCTTTTAGTCAAAGACAAAATCGTTTTCGACATGGTAGCCGAAAAGAAAATAGTTTGTCTTTCCTCAGGCATTTGACCTAAAATGCTCTCGATGTCTTCGCGGAAGCCCATATCAAGCATTTCATCGGCTTCATCAAGCACTGCCATCTTCACGGCATCCATCCGAAGGGTACGACGCTCCATGTGATCCATCACCCGACCAGGAGTTCCTACCACGATGTGCACGCCTCTTTTCAAATCTTTGATTTGTCTTTCGATAGATTCGCCACCATAGATAGCGGCAATCGACAAACCTGTTTTGTATTTAGACAATTTTTTTATCTCTTCCGAAACTTGCAAAGCCAGTTCGCGGGTAGGACAAAGTACCAGTGCCTGCACGCTCCGGTTTTGTGTGTCAATCATTTCGAGGGCGGGAATACCAAAAGCGGCGGTTTTTCCAGTACCTGTCTGCGCCTGCCCGATTACATCGCGGCCTTCCAAAATGAAGGGAATGGCTTCCGATTGAATGGGGGAAGCCTCAGTGAACCCCATGTCTGCCACTGCCTTTTGAATTGCTTCGGACAGGGGGAGTTCATCAAATCTCAGTTTTTTCATGGATTTGTTTAAAAGATTAAAATAATTAGCTGCTTGGGCAGGATTATGCCCAAAAATTGAAACGGGAGGGGGTTACATGGCGGGGGGCCGCCTAGCGGAATGCCGCTCAGATACAGTTCAAACCACCAATTGGTGATTCAGTTAGAACCAGCGCATCCGATTTGGAAAATCCCTATATAAAACCTGAACGAAGAAAGGAACCGGCAGACAGGGAAGACACATTTGCACAATCTCACAGTAGCCGAGATAAAGAGTGCGGAGCGGATGCAATAATCAATATAAAGCCCAGAAGTTTACAACTTTTTTGCAAAAATACGAAAAAAACTTACGAATAAAAAACTTTATGCGTCTTAAAATTGAATTTGTTTTATCTACAGATTCTTATCTTACTTAGATTACTCAACAATAGGGTATTTTTGATGTTGTAGCTCACCATCTCGCTAGCAGTAGCCATCATTAACAAGGGGTTTTTTATGAAAAAAAAGTACAGTCTTTTACCATTGGCCTGCCTGTTTTACCCACTTTATCTAGTAGTGCTGGCTCATAACCTGGACGATGGCCTAGCTTTGCCAGCCAATCAAGTGAGCACTATGGCGGGCAGCGGTATTACCGGTTTTGCTAATGGAAAGGGCAAAAAGGCTCAATTTTCTCTGCCCACTGGTATAGCAATAGATGTAAAAGGTAATCTGTATGTGGCTGATTTTGATAACCATCGAATTAGAAAAGTATCTTCTGACGGAGTAGTGACTACCATAGCAGGAAATGGCAATGCGGGCTTAGTCGATGGTAAGGGCGGCCAAGCTCAATTCAACCATCCAGTAGCCATAGCTATCGATAAGAAGGGCAACGTATATGTAGCAGATCAAGGAAATCACTGCATTCGCAAGATAAGTCCTGTGGGCGTAGTCGAAACGTTAGCCGGGAATGGCATACCTGGATTTGCCGAAGGAGCAGGTGCTCAAGCCCAATTCTATTCCCCGACGGGCCTTACAGTAGACAAAAAAGGTAATGTGATTGTGGCTGACCGTGATAATCATCGCATTCGTCAAATTAGCCCTCTCGGCGTTGTCAGTACGCTGGCTGGATTGGGTATTCCTGGATTTGCCGAAGGCCCATGTATGTCGTCTCTTTTCAATGCTCCCAATGGGGTGGCTGTGGATTCGAGTGGCAATCTGTTCGTTGTGGAGTTTATAGGACAGCGGATACGAAAAATTAGCCTAGATGGGATGGTAACTACGTTTGCTGGGAATGGCAAAGGTGGGTATGCGGACGGCTTAGCCGAAGAAGCAGAGTTCAGTCGCCCCACGGGGGTGACAATAGATACGAAAGGAAACGTATACGTGGCTGATGCGGGCAACTGCTGCATTCGTATCATAACTCCTACTGGCGTAGTAAGCACGGTTGCAGGGACTGGCGCAGCTAATTTTAAGGATAATGAGGGGTTATTAGCTCAGTTCAACTTTCCCTCTGAATTAGCAGTAAGCCCTACTGGTACGCTATATGTAGCTGATGCCAACAACCACCGGATCAGGCGGATTGAACAAGTGAAGCAGATGAGTAAATTAAAATATCCCCTCGATTAACTCTTTAACTTCTCGTTATTTCGGTGTCGGTCAGCGTCGCGTTGGGTTTTCTTTTCGAGGTTTTTGTGCAGGGCTTCCGTTAGATTTACTCCTGTTTGGTTGGCCAGGCAAATGATAACAAATAATACATCCGCTAGTTCGTCGGCCAGTTCTCTTCCTTTATCGGATTCCTTGAAAGATTGCTCGCCGTATTGGCGGGAAATAATACGAGCCACTTCACCCACTTCTTCGGTAAGGATAGCCATATTGGTCAGTTCGCTGAAATAGCGCACGCCGGTAGTATTAATCCATTCATCAACCGTTTGTTGTGCTTGTTCAATTGTCATGAGTAAATGGGTTTGTTTGTTGACAGAAACAAAGCACCATTCTGGCTTTGTAGTATCAAATCCTGTTTTTGCTGTCGATAATGATGGTTACCGGGCCGTCGTTTACCAGGCTTACTTTCATATCGGCTCCGAAGCTGCCCGTCTGAATTGGCTGGTTCAACTCTTTTTCCAAAGCTTCCTGCATCGCCTCGTAAAGTGGAATCGCTACTTCAGGCCGGGCTGCGTCAATAAAGGAGGGACGATTTCCTTTCTTGGTGCTGGCATGCAAGGTAAATTGGCTAATCAGCAGCACATTTCCGTTTACCTCCGCCAGCGCGAGGTTCATTTTACCATCGGCATCGCTAAATATCCGGAGGCCAGTAATTTTCTTGCTCAGCCAAGCCACATCCTCCAGCGTATCCGTATGCGTAATGCCCAAAAGCACCACAAAGCCCGTATTAATTTGCCCTTTTACATTGCCTTCAATCCTCACCACTGCTTCTGAAACCCGCTGAATGACTGCAATCATAATGCTGATGATAAGCTATCTACCAATTAGTTAAATTGTTAATTGTTAATTGTTAATTGTTAATTGTTAATTGTTAATTGTT
>JAZKGK010000187.1:0-9319 GCA_040385915.1 Bacteroidota bacterium | reverse complement strand
CGTCGCCAATGCAACCACCGGTGGGTACGATCTTACCCACACCATTTACATTTCGACCTAGCTAAGTTGGATAATGAAGTCCGTTGCACCCTAAAAGCACAAAAAGCCCTTATCCGAATAGAATAAGGGCTTTTTGCTTAATTTAAGTGACTCCGTTTGGATTCGAACCAAAGACCTACTGCTTAGAAGGCAGTTGCTCTATCCAACTGAGCTACGGAGCCAAGGGATTAAACGATAAACAGTTAACAATAAACAATTTAGGGTTTATTGTTAACTGTTTATCGTTTGTTGAAAAAGTCGGGGTGGCAGGATTCGAACCTACGACCTCCTGGTCCCAAACCAGGCGCGATACCGGGCTACGCTACACCCCGAAGTATTTAATCGACAAGAATTGCAAACAGGGCAAATACTTGGCGGAGAGAGAGGGATTCGAACCCTCGGTACAGTTGCCCGTACGACAGTTTAGCAAACTGTTCCTTTCGGCCTCTCAGGCATCTCTCCTTGCGATACTCCTGTCCCGTAAAGTGGTGCAAATATACCCGAAATGCATTTAATAAAACAAGTCAGCAACAAAAAATATTCATTTTTTATTCTGTGGGTGCGTATCAGTCAGTTTCACAACTCCATACAATTTGTCCGGCAATACATCGTTTCTTTTCCAACTTTGCTATCTTTGAAACCAATGAAAGCAAAACATCAATTCTACAGTAATTTCAATATTTATTCATGACCTGGTATCAATCGCTGTCATTCAACGAATACCTATTCATTGGCATTTTCGTTCTTTTATATATATTATACATTACCCGCACTGTGCAACTTGCCAGGCGTTTGCACACGACAGCCCGGTCGGTTATACTCAAATTTTCTCTTCGTTCTTTTTACTTTGTCCTGCTGATTATGGCCTTGCTTGGTCCTTCATTTGGCGAATCAAAGAAAGAAATTAAGACAGTTGGGAAAGATATTTACATGGCGGTTGACCTATCTCAGTCCATGGATGCCACTGACATTCAGCCGTCTCGCTTGGAAAGAGTGAAGTTTGAGTTACAAAATTTAGTCAATTCCTTTAATTCGGATCGTATCGGGTTAATTATCTTTTCTTCGGAAGCTTTTATGCAATGCCCGCTTACCTATGACCAAAGCGCGCTGGCTTTGTTTATCCAAACATTGAATACCAAATTGGTTCCTTCTGGCGGAACTGACTTTGGCCCTCCACTTCGAATGGCACTAGAACGCCACCTAGACTCAGAAAATACTTCTTCTCAAAACCAGGCTAAAATCATTATTCTTATCAGCGATGGCGAAGACTTTGGCGATGAGGCTGCGGATGTTATAGACGATATTGAAAGTAACGGGGTGCGTTTGTTTACTCTGGGTATTGGTACAACGGAAGGAAGTCGGATTCCACTACCCAAAGGTGGTTTCAAAAAAGACAAGGAAGGCGTAACTGTGGTGTCTAAGTTGAATAGCGAAGATTTGCAGAAGTTAGCTAAAAAGGCTGACGGAGCTTATTTTGAAATCAATGATAAGAAAAGTGAAGTTCCCAAACTTATTAGTACCATTGCATCTATTGAAGGACAGCTAAAAGACAAACGCGAAATTGATGTGTCGGCTAATAAGTATTACTATTTTCTGATTTTAGCCCTGGCTTTAATTGGATTGGACACACTTATCACGGTTCGTACAATGCGGGTATAACTTTAGTCCACGGTCGATACTCTTTCATTTACTGATTGCCTGTCGGCGATGGATCATCCACTTCACACATGGAAACGCTTATTTTACACTTAATTTTCTGGGTTGTCAATCACGGGCCGATAGATCGGAGCAAGCGGGTAAACGAGACTGTCGAGCGAGTAGAAACGGCGCTAGAACATAAGTTCCACCTGGCCGCCAGTCAGCAATTGCGCTATTTAGTAGACTCCCTTCACGTAACTGATCCAGAAGCCCGGTTGGACTTGGCTCACGCGCTTTATAATGGAAAAGACACCGTCAAAGCGCGTTTACAATACCAGCGGCTAGACAGTGTAGCCGATATTGCCGTGCGCTCGGTTGCCCTACAGCAATTAGGCGTGTTGGCGGGTATGCATAATGCCAATGAAGAGGCGCTTGATCATTTTAAACAAACGCTTAGAATCGATCCTGCCAACGACGAAGCCCGGTATAATTATGAATTACTGATGAAGAAAAGCCAGCAGCAAAAAGAAGAAGAAAAGCAAAAGGATAAGCCTAAGAACGAGGAACCTTCGGAATTTGCCAAACGCCTGAAAGCGCAGGCTGAAGCAATGGTATTAGAACGAAAATATCCGGAGGCGTATAATTTGATGAAAGACGGACTGAAGAAGGACAAAACAGTTTCAGCATTTGATGATTTTACCAAACGCATCCAAAAAGTCTCTCAAATTAATCGGCAATAAAACAGGCTTTAGTAACTAATGGTTAGTTTTTTTGCTGAAATGTATTAATAGTCAGCGAGTTATTCTATTAACTTCCCGAGCTTAATGAAAGATATTCGAGCAAGTATAGGTTTATTAGTGGTAAGTCTGCTTTCGTTTCTGTCAGCGCAGGCACAAGATCCTGCTACCTATTTCCACGGTGGAGCCAATTTATTTATTAAGGGAAAAAATGCTGAAGCCAAGAAGGAATTAATGGCTGGCCTAGCTAGGTATCCAAAAGACTCTAAATTGAATGCACTGCTGAAGGAAATTAAAGAAGACGATCAGCAGGATCAGCAGGACAAAAAGGATCAGGAAAATCAGAAGAAAGAACAGGAGAAAAAGGACAAACAACAAAAAGAACAACAGCAAAAAGAGCAGCAACAAAAAGAGCAGAAAGAACAGCAGGAACAGCAACAACAGCAAGCAAAAAATCAGAAGAATAAGCCTGCTAAAGAACAGAAGAAGGAAGAAAACAGTCCGGATGGGAAAGAATCAAAGGAGAATGAGGCTACTGCACAAAAACTAAAGCAGATGAACCTGACCGAAGAAAAGGCTCGTATGATTCTGGATGCTATGAAAAACAATGAAGTCCAGTACCTTCAACAAAGACGCCGCGAGAAAACCCAAAAAACGGACAAAGGCAAACCCGATTGGTAGCCGGGAGGCGTTTCTCTGGCAGCGGCACTTGCTAGACTTTATGCTACGGCATACTTAGGCGAAGTGTTTTTTCAACACTTTTTCTAACTCAGATAAGGCATTCATATCCTTTACTATATAATCCTCTACGTTTTCTTTCAGTAATTCGGGCAGCATTTGCGCCTTTTCCCGCCCACTCAGTACCACCAACTTGGCTTTCGAACCATTTGCCTTAATCTCCCGTAGCAAGGCGCTGCCCTGTAAGGCTGCTGCTTTGCCATGCAAGTGGTAATCTATTACCAGCAGGTCAGGCTGATGAGTTTGCAAAATCGTAAGACATTCTTCCCCCGTTTTGCAGGTTTTTATCTGATAAGCAGGATGTTGAATCTGAAAGTATTTACTCAATACTTTCAGAAATATCTCGTCATCATCAAGGAATAGAATAAAAATGGATTTGTCCATTGGTTTGTCGGAACGAGTCCGGTGATTGCTTATTTTCAGTAAATTACTCGTCTTGCTCCTCTTTCCCTAGTCCAATAAAAATTATTGCCGCATTTCGGCCAACAGATACAGAATGGCCATTCGGATAGCTACTCCGTTTTCAACCTGATTCAAAATAATGGATTGCGAGGAATCGGCAGCATCACTAGCCAGCTCTACGCCCCGGTTGATAGGACCAGGGTGCATCACCGTAATTTTCTTGTCCAACGAATCAAGCATCTGTTTGTTGATGCCGTAATACAGCGAATATTCACGCAGGGAAGGAAAGTACTTAATTTGCTGCCTCTCTAACTGAATACGCAACACATTGGCTACGTCGCACCATTGCAATGCTTCCTGTACATTGAGGCACACTTTTACGCCCAACTCTCCAATGTATTTGGGTATTAGCGTAGATGGGCCGCAGACCATCACTTCAGCGCCTAATTTTTGTAGCGCAAATATATTAGATAAGGCCACCCGCGAGTGAAGAATATCCCCGATAATGGCGACTTTTTTCCCTGCTACCTGCCCGTATTTTTCCCGTATTGAATAGGCATCGAGCAAACCTTGGGTAGGATGTTCGTGGGTTCCGTCTCCGGCATTCACAATATTGGCCTGAATGTGCTTAGCCAGAAAATGCGGTGCTCCGGCGCTGGCGTGGCGCATAACAATCATATCTACCTTCATGGCCAGAATATTGTTCACCGTGTCGAGCAAGGTTTCACCCTTCTTTACTGAACTGGCAGCCGAGGAAAAGTTGATGACGTCAGCAGAAAGACGTTTTTCAGCTAGTTCAAAAGAAAGTCGGGTGCGGGTAGAATTTTCAAAAAAAACATTGGCAATCGTGACATCCCTAAGGGAAGGAACCTTCTTGATAGGACGGTTTAATACTTCCTTAAAGTTATCGGCAGTTTCAAAAATGAGTTGAATGTCGTTTTCCGTCAGATTTTTGATTCCAAGCAAATGCCGGACGCTGAGGTTTTGCATAGTTTAATGAGTTAATGTGCAGCGTTGCACACCTAGTTTATCAGCCAGATGTGGTCCTGTTCGAAGCCTTGTTCAGTCCACTCGACCAGCACCCGCTGCGATTGCATTGTATTGACGTGCATGCCTACGTAGTTGGGTTCAATGGGTAAGTCACGGCTGTATTTGCGGTCTATTAATACCATCAATTCCACTTGCTTCGGCCTGCCAAAAGCAGCCATCGCATCCATGGCCGCCCTAACCGTCCGCCCGGTAAATAGCACATCATCGATCAAAATCACTTTTTTGCCTTCGATGATAAAAGGCACTTTATTTATGTTGGCTTTGAGAGGTGTTTCGCGGCGACGAAAGTCATCGCGGTAGAAGGTGGCATCCAGGTAACCAATCGGCAAGGATTTTTCAATCATTTCCTGCAATTGTTGGTGAATCCGTTCAGCAAAGAAAATGCCGCGGGGTTGCATTCCCAGCATGACAGAATCTTTGAAATCCTGGTGATTCTCAATCAATTGCTGACAAAGTCGGCTGATAGTAATTTCCAGGAGGGGGCTACTGAGTATCAATCGTTTCTGCATCGGGGCAAATATAGTAATTTCTTAGGGATTCAGTTGTTAGGTATTAGTGACTAGCCCTTAGCTAATGGGACGCCTGAAAAGGAAATATATAGTGGAGCAAATAGCTATAGATTCTTATAACCAGTGCTGTTCCATTTTAGTAATTTGCAGGTAAATTAATAGGTTTATGCTTATGTGAGTCCTTAAATATATGCAAATCAACTGGTTGCATTTAACTAAACTCCCCAACTCATAAACTCATACACTCATACACTCATGAAGTATCTACTTGTTGGCTTGGGCAATATTGGCCCTCAGTACGAATTAACCCGCCACAACATTGGCTTCCTGACATTGGATCAATTGGCTGATAAGCAGGGAACTGATTTTGCTAGTAACCGACTGGCGTACACGGCTGATTTCAAATATAAGGGCAAGCACATTTTCCTAATCAAGCCCACGACTTTTATGAATCTGAGCGGCAAAGCAGTGAATTACTGGATGAAGATCGAAAATATCCCGTTAGAAAACGTACTGGTGATTACAGATGATATTGCGCTTCCTTACGGAAAATTGCGCCTCCGCCCCAAGGGCTCCCACGGTGGCCATAACGGCTTGCGCAACATCGAAGAAACCCTCCAAACCCAGGAATTTGCCCGCCTCCGTTTTGGCGTGGGTGGCGATTTTCCCAAAGGCAAGCAAATAGACTACGTCCTCAGCACTTTTGATAAGAATGACTTTGCCGAACTGCCCTTGCATTTAGCCAAGGCCTGTGAAATGAGCTTGTCGTTTTGTACCGCAGGTATTCAATTGACTATGACACAGTTTAATGGCTAGGTAGGCTAGTCATTCGTCTGATTACTGGACATTTCCTGCTAGGCGTCATCTACATCCCCCTAACCCCCTTCAAAGGGGGAATTCGAGCGTCCAGATTCCCCCTTTGAAGGGGGTTAGGGGGATGTTTAGCAAGTTAAAAACAAATGTCCAGTAATCAGATCATTCGCTTTGCGAAGTAGATAGATGGCGTCATTGCGAGCCTTTTGCCAAGCAATGACGCCATCTCTATTTAACTAACCGTTCCGCCATTAACAATTAGCTTTTCCGGGTTTACGAACGAGAGGCTGCCATCTTTGTCTTCGGCCATCAGTATCATCCCCTGAGACTGAATGCCTTTAATTTCGCGGGGAGCCAGGTTGGCTAGCAGACAGACTTGCTTTCCAATGATGGCTTCCGGTTGGTAATGTTCGGCAATACCGCTTACTACAGTGCGGGTATCCAAGCCGGTATCCAGGGTGAGTTCCAGCAGTTTCTTGGTTTTGGGCACAGCCTTCGCCGCCGTAATGGTAGCAATTCGGATGTCCAGCTTGGTAAAGTCGTCGAACGTAACGGGCGGCTTGGCAGGCGGAAGCGCTTTATTGGCTAATTCATTCGCTTTCATCGTATCCAATAATTTTTGCACCTGTGCTTCGATGACATTGTCTTCGATCTTGTCAAACAAAATGGCTGCTTCCTGAATGCTTTTGCCCGCTGGAAGCAAGTCAGCATTTCCGGCCTGATCCCAGGGCAAATGAGTGTTTATTTCAAGCATATCAGCCAGCTTTTTCGCTGCAAAAGGTAGAAAAGGTTGAGCTAGAATTGCCAAGCTAGCAGTAATCTGCAAGCCAATATTCAGAATGGTGCCTACTCGTTCCGGGTTTTCTTTGAATAATTTCCAAGGTTCCGTATCTCCCAAGTATCTGTTTCCCAAACGCGATAGATCCATTAAATGCGCTAGTGCTTCCCGAAAACGATACGTTTCAATGGACGTAGCTATGCGATTTGGAAAGGCGGCCAACTCGCTTAAAACGTCCTGATCAAGCTCGGATAGTGAACCTCTGGGAGGTACTTTGCCGCCAAAGAATTTATGCGTCAGTGCAGCAGGACGCCTAATGAAATTGCCCAGGTTATCAGCTAACTCATTGTTGTTGCGGGCTTGGAAATCCTTCCAGGTGAAGTCATTGTCCTTGGTTTCGGGCGCATTCGCTGTCAGCACGTAGCGAAGCACATCTTGTTTGCCTGAAAAATCTTGCAAATATTCGTGCAGCCAGACGGCCCAATTGCGCGAAGTGGATATTTTTTTTCCTTCCAGATTTAAAAACTCGTTGGCGGGAACATTTTCCGGTAAGATATACTCACCATGCGCCTTCAACATTACCGGGAAAATAATGCAGTGGAACACAATGTTGTCTTTGCCAATGAAGTGAACCAATTGGGTATCGTCCTTTTTCCAGTAATCTTCCCATGTGCTCGATTTTACCGAACTGGGGGGCGTGCCTACTGTGGGGCGCCCATGATTTTGCAAGAAATAATCTTTGGTGGCTGAAATGTAGCCGATGGGTGCATCGAACCAAACGTACAGCACTTTGCCTTCCGTGTTGGGCAATGGCAACGGAACGCCCCAATCCAGGTCGCGGGTAACAGCGCGAGGTTGCAGTCCTTGATCAATCCAGGATTTGCACTGACCGTATACATTGGCTTTCCATGGGGAGTCAGACTTATCTGAATGTCCTTCCACAATCCATTCGCGCAGCCAAGTTTCGTACTGGTCTAGTGGTAGGTACCAATGTTTGGTTTGTTTCAGCACCGGCTTTTCTCCACTAAGCATGGAAACCGGATTGATCAGTTCCGAAGGGCTAAGGGTAGAGCCGCAGTTTTCACATTGATCGCCATAGGCGTTGGGAAAGCTACAGATGGGGCAAGTGCCCTGGATATAACGGTCGGCCAGGAATTGCTGCGATTTTTCGTCGAAATACTGCTCATTTACCTGCTCTATAAAATCGCCTTTTTCGTAGAGCACTTGGAAGAAATCAGCCGCAGTCTGGTGATGGGTAGCATTAGAGGTACGCGAATAAATATCAAAGGATATACCCAGATCCTTGAACGCATCCTGCATCAGTGTATGGTATTTGTCTACCACTTGCTGAGGAGTAACGCCTTCTTTCTGTGCCCGAATAGTGATAGGTACGCCATGCTCATCGGAACCACAGACGAACAGGACGTCTTTTTCCTTTAGGCGGAGGTAACGGGCGTAAATATCGGCAGGAATGTATACGCCAGCCAGGTGACCAATGTGTACGGGGCCATTGGCATAAGGCAAGGCAGAGGTGATGGTGTATCGGTTGAATTTTTTCTCAGTCATAATCATTATTTTAGTCCAACACTGGGTAGTAGCTGAACAGAAGTAGTAGGTTATTCAGGCAAAAACAAATCAGCAGCAGATAGGCTTCCCGCGACATGTGTCGCGGGCAAAAATAGTTAAAAAGGTTTACAGCGTTACATTTACTCACTTACATAAAACTTAGATTGGCCTTTAAACCTTTTCGTAGAATCCCTATCTTAGTTTTCAAAACCAAAAAACATGACTATGTATAAGCCAATAATTACGTGTTGTTTACTGTTTTACTCAACCATATCATTCGCATTTGAACGCAATACACTTGTCTCGGATAGTACAGGTCTTCCGGGTGATTATTTCAATCTGGCCGGTGCCCTTGATCTATTTAAGAATGCTAGCTCCTTGGAGGAATTTGAGAAGAAGCTCAATACCGAAGATAATTATGTCAACAACCTCGATTTGAATGGCGATGGAGAGGTTGATTATATTAAGGTGAATGATTATATGGACGGCAACACCCGAGCCATTGTTATTCAAACACCGATAAATGAAACCGAATCTCAGGATATAGCAGTCATAGAAATTGAAAAAAATGGGGATCAGTCTGCCCTGATTCAGATCGTGGGTGATGAGGAGTTATACGGCACCGAAAAGATGGTAGAGCCATCCGAACTCACTTCAAATACTGAGAGAGCAAAGACAGTCAATGCACCTGCGCCTAGGGTAGTGATCAATGTTTGGGCTTGGCCATCGGTTCGATATATGTATGCACCTGGCTATGTAATTTACCGGCCAGCTTGGCGGTGGAGGTATTACCCGTCTTATTGGAAACCCTGGAGGCCTCGTCCTTTCAACGTTTATCATCACCATCCCCGCCCATTTCGGGCAAACTACCATCCGGTTTATGTGCGCAGGGTCGTGAACGCCCCTGTTATTTATAGGCCCCACCGAACCACTTCAATAGTGGTAAGAAACAGGTATCATGTCACTGTTCATCAGCATGGGAACAGACATCATCTTCACCACCATCCTAACCGGAGAGACAAAGCCGGTCAAGGGCGAAATAACCACAA
>JAZKGK010000186.1:0-7447 GCA_040385915.1 Bacteroidota bacterium | reverse complement strand
GGGCATTCACTTTTTCCTGCTTGTGGTCATCCTCCCGTAGATCCAGGTATTCAGGCTTAAACCGGGCATCGGGCGGCAGAATCTTCTGCTTGGGACGCCCGTCCAGGTTAATAAAAACGGTTCTCAAACTTTCATGCCGTTCTACCAAGGCCTGCAAGGCTCTTTCTAAGCTAGCCCGCTGTATATCGGGCAGCACCCGCGCGCCGCAAATGTTGTAGCCGATTTGCTTTTCTTCCATCTGCGCGGTCAACCAAATCCTGCCCTGCGCATGAGAGACCTCGTAATGGTCGGCTTCGGCAATTGGCTCAATAGCAAAATCAGCCAAGCCTGGCTGCCCTTTCTTCCCATCAACAAAGGAGGCCAGATCGGTGATTGTTTCCAAGCGTTGTTGAACCGAAACAGACAGGCAAGCAGCAAACCGTTGGATAGTGGGGGCATCAAAAAGCAGCGTAAATGGCACGGTCTCGCCCACAAGCTGCTGAATCTTATTCGCTACCCGAATGGCTTTCAGGGAATCGCCACCCAAACCGAAAAAATTATCGTGAATGCCCACTTCCTTTACGTCCAATGCTTCTTCCCAAACACGGACGAGATTCGCTTCCATCACATTGGTTGGCGCAACATACGTAGGGCGCCCCGACAAGGCTTCCATCGGCGAAGGCAAGGCCTTGCGATCAATTTTGCCGTGGGCGGTCAAGGGAAATTTTTCTACCCGAACAAAGTAGGCAGGAATCATATACTCAGGCAAATACGCGCCCACATGATGCCTCAACTCTTCTACCAGCAGCACTTCTTCCGCTATATAATAGGCTACCAAAAACTTGTCTTGCGCTTTGTCTTCGGCATCCAGCACTACGGTTTCCTTGATAGCCGGGTGTTTGCGCAGGCAGTTTTCAATCTCGCCCAACTCTACCCTGAAAGCCCTGATTTTCACCTGGTTGTCTTTACGACCCAAGTATCTAATTTCACCGTTGGGCAACACTAGGCCCAAGTCTCCGGTTTTATACAGCCGAAAGGTTTCTTCTGCTTGGTTTAGCCGGATGGACACGAACTTTTCGGCGGTGGTATCCGGCTGATTGAGGTAGCCTTTGGCCAAGCCTGCACCGCTGACACCAATTTCACCAGCTACGCCCGAAGGCAGCAACACGTGATGTGCATCTATGATATAAATAGAGGTATGCTCAATGGCCTTTCCAATCGTGATTTCGGCTTCATTCCCTCCTACTTGCTTCACCATGCAACCCACTGCGGCCTCAGTTGGCCCGTACTCGTTGAATATTTGCATAGCTGGATTCAAGGCCAGCAAAATGTCAATTTGTTTTTGATGCAGGGCTTCTCCGCCCAAAATAACGGTTTGGATTGGGGTGGATTGCAAGCCAAGTTCACCCAATAAGTTGATGTGCGCAGGAGTCAGCTTTAAGGCACGAACGGTAGATTGGCTGCCAAACAGTTCTCTCAATAATTCATCTATTGGCTTCTCTTCCGTCACCAGCAATCCATCGCCTCGTAACAAGCTGGAAAACAAGCTGGTTAAGGTAAGGTCAAATGTGATGGCCGTGAATAGCGCGAACCGATGTCCGGTTTCATGTTGAAAATAATGTTGATTGGCCCATTGCACATAATTGACAATGCTCTGGTGCTGGATTTCCACGCCTTTGGGCTCTCCTGTAGAGCCGGAAGTATAAAGCACATAGGCCAGATCGGATGGTCCGCTTCCTGGCGCTGGATTAGCTTCCACAACCGGAAGGTCCGCCAACTGAATATCCAAGGCCATTAGTTCTCCGGTGTAGTAATCGGCTAACTCGAACATGGCATCCGATTCCGTCAACAGCAATTTCACCGAGGCATTTTCGAGCATATACTGCTTGCGCTTGGCTGGCAAGGAAGACTCGATGGGCAAAAATGCCGCTCCTGCCTTCAAAATGCCCAGAATCGCGATAACCATGGCCGATGACCGCGGAACCATCAGACCTACGACCTCATTGGGCTGCACCTGATGTTGCTTCTGTAAGTAGCAGGCCAGGCTATTGACCTGGGTATTAAGCTGCTGATAGGTATATGAAACACCTTTGAAACGAAGGGCCTCTTTCTCAGGAAAGCGCGCCACTTGTGCTTCCAACAGCGCAACCAAGGTTTGTTGGGATGCCTGGGCTAGGTGATGCCTTTCGGTAGCCAATACGCGTTCCTCTTCCGCTGAACTCAGCCAATGGAAACTGCTTAATGGCTGGCTCGATCTGTTTAAGAACGACGATAACAGGCCTAAAAAATGTTCTCCCAGTTGTTGAACCTGTCCTTTGGAATAGAAAGCAGGCTGAAAACGGATGCCAAGTACGTAACCGGTATCGGTGGTGGTGACACGGAACAATAATTGGACATCGGAGAGGCAGGAAGTAGGTCTATTAAAACCGTCATAATAAAAGCCTAACTGATGCAATGTCCCTTGCTCCTCTTCCGAGCCAAACCTTTCTTGCAGGGTTTCCGTACTCAATGCCGGATGCTCCAGGATCGTATTCAACTGGACAAGGTTCTTTTTCAGCAGCTCCTTGGGAGTGGTTGTTTCATTCAACACTGTTCGGAAGAAAACCAGCGCCTGTTCTTCCTCTTCTCTGACTTGAAATCCAGCCGTGGCCACCAACACATCCGGTTCTCCGGTGTATTTATAAACCAGCGCATGCACGACCGATAACAGAATCAAGTAAACGCTTGCCTGGGCACTTCCTGCTACCGCAGCCAAGCGGTCTGCCTGGGTTGGCGGAAAGGCAATATGGACTTCTTGAGAGGCATCACCGGCGTTCTGGCTAGTAGGATGGTCATAAAAAAGGGAAAGAGGCTTTCTGTACTGGAGCTTTTTAATCCAGTATTCTTCCGCAATGCTTTGTAATAACTCACTCATAAATTTGATGGGATGATTAGGCTAATGTGCTAATGTGCTAATGTGCTGATGTGCTAATGTTGATAAATGGTGTTGGTGGAAACATTGTAAAGCGTCGAAACTCTCCAAGGGTTTAAAACCCTTGGAGAGTTCTGCTTCGTTTTATGCGAATCAAACCGAGTCGCCAGAGCGCTTAGAAAAATGCGCCTTCCAGCTCCGTAGCGTAGACGGTCGGCCACTGCTAATTAACGGGCCCACACTTTTCTTACAGATTTTTTCAACAATTTCCCGAGCCAAACAATCTATTATTGTCATTTTGGAAAAATGACAACGGGTGCACTGGTATTCATTAAAAAACTACTCGTCCGCGAACACGAGGCGCGCGACTTACCTGCTTTTAGAAATTAAATTCAGGGTCGATTTTGATGAGTTCTTTGGGTTGCTCGTGCTGCGTTTTGAAGTTGAGATCAGCCAGCTTTTTGCCGGGGTTTTCCAGCATATCCTCCAACAGAATGACCAGGCGCTCTTTCAGCAATAAGATGCTTCTTTTCCTGAATAGGTCGGAGTTATAGGTAATCTGCAACTTCATTTGCGGTTCCCGCTCGATCAATTTCAGCGTCAAGTCGAATTTGCTGCCAATGTTTATATCCATTTCGACATCCTCCACCATTACATCGTCTGGCATTTGGCTGGACGGCTGGGACGAAGGAATGAAAGCATCGACTACATTGGTAGTCACTTCCACATCAAAAATCGGCGATCGGCTGGCGTCTTTAGAAACGCCCAGGTCTTTCACCAGGGCATCAAATGGATATACCTGGTGTTCAAAGGCTTGCAAGACATTTTGTTTGGTTTGTACCAGATAGTCGGCAAAAGTTTGTTCGGGGTCAATTTGACTGCGTACAACAACCAGGTTCACAAAAAAGCCAATTTGGTTCTCCAGATCTTTATGAATCCGGCCACTCACCGGAGTACCTATGCGTATGTCTGATTGGTCGGCGAGTTTATGCAAGGCCACTTGAACGGCAGCCACAAAGGTCATAAACAAGGTGGCTTCGTACTTTTTGCAAAGCCCGTTGATGCCTAGCGCAAGCGCCTCTGACAAATCAAATTCCAACAACTCTCCTTTAAATGACCGGAGTTTAGGGCGCGGGAAATCAGTAGGCAGCTCCAATACGGGCAAAGGCTCTTTTAAATAGTCGAGCCAGAAATTACGATGGCCTGCGAGTTCCTTGCCACTCAATTCCTGTTCCTGCCAGGCCGAATAATCTTTGTATTGAATACGCATGGGAGGCAATGGATTTGCCAGCCCCTGACTATTAGCCTCGTACAACGCAATGACGTCATTCACCAATACCTGCATAGACCAGCCATCGGAAATGATGTGGTGCAGGGTATACAGGAAAACAAATTCCTGCTCGTCCATTTGGATAAGCGTGGCTCGGAAAAGTGGCCCCTTTTCCAGGTCGAAGGGAGCCTTTGCTTCGGCTTGTGCCAACTGGGTAAGCTTCTCGTCCCGGTTGTCCTCTCCCCGCAAATCCAGGTGTAGTACCGCAAAGCCATACGCACTAGGCTGATGCACGAATTGCTTGGGCTCACCCGAAACGGTATTAAAAGTAGTCCGCAACACTTCGTAGCGTTCCACCACCATTTGCAAGGTTCGATCAAATATCTCTTTGTTAATACCCGTGAGCGCGTACAAGCCCGGCATATTATAAGCAACCTGATTTTTATCAAACTGGCTCATAATCCACACCCGCTTCTGCGCCTGCGACATATCGTAATAAGGCTGGGCGGCTATGGGCTCGATGCGCACCAACTGACTGCTTTCCAAGCGACTAATCAATTCGCTCATGCCAGCAATGGTCGGGTAATTGAACATTTCCCGAATACTGATCTTTACTTTCAGCTTTTCTAACACGCTCGAAATTACTTGCGTTGCCTTCAGGCTATGGCCACCAATCTGGAAGAAATTATCGTGAATGCTGATTTGGTTAAGCCCAAGAATCGCTTTCCAGATGCCAGCCAATTTCTCTTCGGTCAGATTCCGGGGCGCGCACCAGGCTTCCTCCGCCTTTTCCGTGGCAAGGGCAGGCAAGGCTTTTTTATCTACTTTGCCGTTGTCATTCAAAGGCAAATGCTCCAGCAATACAAAATGAGCGGGAATCATGTAAGTAGGCAGCGAAAGCGTTAATGACGCTTTGAGGTCTTCGGTGGTCACTTCGGCTTGCACAGCGAGGTAGGCTGCCAGTTGTTTATCGCCAAATTGATCTTCATGAATGACCACGGCGGCCTCTTTTACACCCGCCAGTTCGGCCAGCTTGCTTTCTATTTCTTTGATTTCAATGCGGTAGCCTCTTATTTTGACTTGCTCATCTACCCGACCCATAAATTCTATGTTGCCATCGGGTAGCCACTTCGCACGATCTCCGGTACGATACAAGCGGGATTCGCCCAACTTGGCGTGGCCAAAGAACTTCGCGTTCGTCAAGGCTGCATCGTTCAGATAGCCTCGGGCTAAGCCATCGCCTGCCACGCACAATTCGCCCACAATTCCCACAGGCACTACCTGATCGGGGTTGTTCTCTTTTACTATATAGCAACGGGAATTGGCGATTGGCTTTCCAATCGGAATCACCGCTGCGACTTCGCCCTCAATCCGATAGCAGGTAGAAAAGGTTGTGTTTTCCGTAGGGCCATAGCCATTGATAATAACCAATGCCGGATTGACCAATTGCGCTTTTCTAACGTGGCTGGGAGAAACGACATCGCCGCCAACCAACAATGTTTTATAATGCCGGAACAGTTGTGGGGCTAATTCTACCAGTTGGTTAAACAAGGGCGACGTAAACCAGCCAATCGTTACTTTCTGCTCTTTCAACACCTTTTCTAAAGCATCAAAATCGAGCAAGGTATCTTTCTGAATGGTGTAAAGGGTGGCTCCATTCAATAAAGCGCCCCATATTTCAAAGGTAGAGGCATCGAAGGAAAGAGGTGCCGTCTGGACGATGGTATCTTCCGGCTGAATATGCACGTAATTGGTTTGCTTGACCAACCGAACCACGCTCCGGTGCTCAATCAATACGCCTTTGGGGTTTCCGCTCGTGCCCGAAGTAAAGGTGATATAGGCCAAATTTTGAGCGCTCACAGGCATTGGCAAATGCGCCTCAGCAGTCTTGGCAACATCAGTCATTCCCCATTGGTACTTGTGGCGCGGGCTCACCGAAAGGCCATTTCCTACGGGGGCTTTTCTGACCGTAAGGACGGTATCGAACCGGAAGTCGCTGAGCTCGCTGCGATGTACGGCTATTTTTTCGGAATGCTCTACGCCCACGATGGCGGGAAAATCGTGACGCAGGTCATCGAGAAAACGGCGGGAAAGGAAAAGCTCATTCGACCAATCGACCTTGGTGGTATATCCTTTACCGATATTTTCTTTTTTAAATGCAAGCAATGAACTCACCAGGGCCTCTTTCCGATCCTGATCCATGACATCGCCAATAAAAATAATTCCTTGATTACTCAATAACGCTAGTGCCTTTGCCAGTACTGACCGCAAGTAATTATGACCATTAAAGCATTGCAATACGCTATTAATGATAATTACGTCAAAATCCTTGGCTTCCAACTGGTGTATTTCGTGGGCTGGAAGGGCGAACAGATGCACATTGTCCAGGCGCGCGGCGGACCGCCCAAGCCTTTTCCGTTCGGCTTCCGTTTTCTTCAGGATTTCATCCGAAAGGTCGGTGCCGTAGTATTCGGCCACCAAAGGAGCCAACCGAAACATACTGATACCCGACGAACAGCCAATTTCCAGCACGCGATGCTCTTTTTTCAGCCTGGGCGCTAACTTTTTCAGGATGTTATCGCCATATTCATCCATCACTTCGCGGCTCAGGTTTTCGCCGGTATAGCTATTTACCCAGCCGCCGCCAGAAATGTCGTCGTCGGCTTCTTCGCCCACATAATCCCACAACTCTTTCTTCATCAACTCATTGAGCCGTTCCTCTTCTGCACGTGGCTGCTCACTGTCCAGACAAATGAATTGTTGGAGGTCAGCACATTCCCATTGCAAACTATTCAGTGTTTTGATGAACTTCTTTTCCGAAATCAGGAGACGGGAACGGGTATCCTTTGCGATGAATTTCAAGCGTTCAAAAGGAAAATCCATGCTCAAGGCTACATACGCTCCTCCCGCTTTCAAAATGCCCAGCAGCGCCACCATCATGTATACCGAAGGTTCAAGCAGCACCGTGATCGGATCTTCGGCCTTTACTCCTTGCTGGACAAGGAAGCGAGCCAGTTGATCGGATTGCTGTTTCAATGCTCCGTAGCTGATGCCAGCCTGATTTTCGCTCAGTACCGCCATTTTCTCCGGTTGGGCTTCTGCCACTTGGTCAAACAGCGTGTGGATGTTTTGTTCCCGTGGGTAATCGGTTTCAGTTTGATTAAACTGCTTGAGTATCAGGAACAATTCATCTGCTTCCTGATCGAGAAGCTGAAATTTTGAAATCTTCATGGGGTATTCTTTACTAAAATGAATTACAAATTAGGAATTACTCTGTCGTCCCCGTG
>JAZKGK010000185.1:0-5788 GCA_040385915.1 Bacteroidota bacterium | reverse complement strand
GCCGACGTTTTATACAATTATTATTTCTCCACCACAGTGTCCATAATCACCTGCATTCCGAATAGGTTGCCGAGGTGTTTCAATAGCTTTTGACCAACTTCCTGCATATCCTGCGGTTGCCCCAACTCCTGCGCCAGCGATGTAACTGCCTTATCAACAATGCCGCAGGGAACAATGTGATTGAAATAAGACAAGTCGGTATTGACATTCAGTGCAAAGCCATGCATCGTCACCCAGCGGCTGGATTTCACTCCCAAAGCACATATCTTGCGGGGATTCATTGGTATCTCCTCTCCCATCGGGTTGTCGCTAAGCCATACCCCAGTCAAGCCCGGAATACGACCGGCCTGCAAACCATAATCGGCCAAGGTCAGGATAACGGCTTCTTCCAGCTTACGTAAATACAGGTGAATGTCGGTAAAGAAGTTATCCAGATCTAGAATGGGGTAACCGACCAGTTGTCCAGGGCCGTGATAGGTAATGTCTCCTCCCCGGTTAATTTTGTAGAAAGTGGCTTGACGTTCCGCCAGATCGCCTTCAGCCAGCAGCAAGTGACTGATATTTCCGCTTTTTCCCAACGTGTATACGTGCGGATGTTCACAGAAGAAGAGATAGTTAGCAATGGTTTGCTGCTGCTCAGGCGGGAGATTCCGGTTGCTGATTTTCAGGTCAACGCTTTCCTTAAAAACCTTTTCCTGGTAATCCCAGGCAGCCTGGTAATCGATAGTGCCCAGATGCCGGAACAGGACTTGTTTATTTTGTTCCATGAATAGCCTTGCTTGTACGGTCAACCATTGGATAAACGATTGTTAACCGGTAAATTTCCCTGCAAATATACTTTTATTGGATGAGTAAACACTTGGAGACTGGCCGGGCCGGCGAGCAACAAGCCGCCAACTGGCTGATGCAGCAAGGCTTTGAGATAGTAGCCAGGAATTATCGGTACCAAAAAGCTGAAATTGACCTGATTGTCCGAAAAGACTGCTTGCTCGTATTTGTGGAGGTAAAAGCCCGCAGCGGCACCGCCTATGGTATGCCCGAAGCCGCCGTTACTTCTTCTAAATCGAGGCGTATTGTATTTGCCGCCGGGCAGTATATCCAGGAAACCGACTGGTTCGACGAAATCCGATTTGACATTATCTCCGTGATTTTCCACCCTCATGCTGCGGTAGAAATAGAGCACATCGAAGATGCTTTTTATTGATTAGGCAATAGTTACTAAAACCTACTCCCGATCAATTTTAAGGTCTGCGTTTGCGCGCGCCTGGTCGGTTGGTGTTATCAAATTTCTTAGGACCAGTGGTGGGCGTGGTAGGGGTAACCGTTGGAGTTGCCTCTTTTGGAGTAATTTCTTTTTCTTCTTTATTATTAGTGGGCGTATTCTCCTCTTTGCCAGTGGCTGGTGGAGTGATAGTTTCTTTCGGCTGATCGGTCGGAGAGGCAGGAGAAGTAAGCTCTTCAGGCTGTTTTGTGCCGACGGGAGGAGTCTTAGGTGCTTTACCGCCCTTTTTGGCCGTATTCCCTACTTCTTTCGTCAACTTGCCTCGGTTGTCGACTCCTTTATCCTTATCGAATAGAACCGTACCCTTTTCATCCCATTCCCGCACGACATAGGGTTCAAAATCAGTATCGAAAGCATCTTTACCGAAGACAGTTTCCTTTTTGCGCTGCCGACGAAATTCGTAGTATTCCAGCCAGCGCCCAACCTTTATGCCATTGTCATAGCGGCCTTCGCACTCGAGCTGTCCACCGGAGTAATAGCGGTAGTATTCGCCTTTAACAACCCCGTATTCCTTGGGAATCACTTCTTTAATCTTGGTTTTTTCTACGTCAAAGTAAGAGATATCGGCTTCTTTGGGAAAGCCCCGCAGGTATTTCACCTTGTCCATCAAAATATTTTCCCCCTTGTATTTTTCCCAGCGTCCGTGCTTGGCTCCCACGTAATAGAAACCCTCTTCAATCACCTTTCCACCAACAATCTTTTGGTAAGGGCCGTGCAGAATCTGAACCGTTTCTTTCTCCTTAATGGCAGCATCTGTGATTTTACGGCTCTTGTTATCGTACCAAAACACGTGGCGCACGTAGGGATTAGGGTCTTTGTATTCGCGCAAGGTGTAAAACAACTCCGTTACCTGCCGATCACCATTGCCGGTTTTAGTAAAGTTTTTGCGTGTTTTCAGCCCGAAATACACGTTCTTTTTAATTTTCTTTTTCTTCTTGACTTCCTTCTCTTTGACTTTGCGTTTATCGGCATCAAGCATCAAATCGGGTATCGCGTCGCTATTGAGTTTTAGTGTATCATATTCGCCCGCAGCCAACACGTCATCGTCTTCGTCAGCAGTAGAATCAGACGCTGCTGATATGGCTTTGTTCGTGGACTTCTTAGTAAATTTGGATAGGATTCCTTTCTTTTGCGCCAGCAAATCAGTAGAACCTAGCAGTAAAAGTAAGCAGACGTATAGGCCGGAAAGGATTAGTCGCGTATGATGGGTGAATGAAGGTCGCATATCAACTGGTTGAACTGGCAGAAACTTTTTAGGAATAGCGTGACTGATCATCAAAACCCAACACGCCAGATGATCTAATGCAGTTTGAACGTAAATATATTTGTTTTTATTTTGGTTTGTAAAATAGCTTTTCTTGCGAAGAATATGATTGAAGTAAGTCTACCTGGAAAAATAGCAGCGGAACATTGTCAAAACCGTTGAAAGGCGATTAACCAACCTGAGAAAGTACATTTAGCTCAAGCACTTAATTATTTGGAAGCATACCAAAGGAAAGTAGGTTTACTTATCAATTTTGGAAAAACCAAGCTTGAATTTCAACGACTTACTATTGAACACAAGCTAAATCAGCGTTATCCACACTTCAGACAAAGTGTAGAGGTAGAAGAATGAGTAAAACTAAGAACGAAATAGCGGACCTCTATCCATTAGTACATAAGGTTTCTACCCTTATCGGCACTTCGCAGGGCTATGTAGCCAAAGCGATTAATAAAGGCCTGATGTTACTTTATTGGAATATTGGCAAAACGCTACAAGAGGAGATTCTCAAATACGAAAAGGCTGAGTATGGAGAACGCTTGGTGAAAAATCTTGGTGAGTAACTTTCTATCACGCACGGTCGTGGTTATGGCTACCGAAATCTATGGCGGATGTTTAAGCTTTTACAAGTCTTTTCCAGAGCAAAAAATAGTGTCAACACTGTCGTCACTATTGAGCTGGTCGCACGTTGTAGAGATTTTGAAGCAAAAAGAACCGATAAAGCGGGAGTTTTATATGACCTTATGTGCCAATGAGGGTTGGAGCGTAAGAGAATTAAATGGACCAATAGACAGTATGCTTTTTGAACGCAGTGCCATCAGCAACAAGCCCGAAGGCACCATTTAGGATGACCTTACAATGTTGCGTGAGCAAAAAGAAATGAGTGTGGACTTATTTCTAAAAGACCATTATATGCTCGATTTTTTGGGACTTAAAGAAGTCTATAATGAACAGGAGTTGGAAAGTGCCATTTTAGTAGAATTACAACAGTTCATTTTATAATTTGGATGCGATTTTGCGTTTTTGGCAAGACAAAAACGCATTACCATAGACCAAGAAGACTATTACATTGATTTGCTGTTTTATCACCGAAAGCTAAAACGTTTGGTGGTAATTGAATTAAAATTAGGAAAATTCAAGCCCGAACACAAAAGCCAAATAGAACTATATCTGCGTTGGTTGGATAAATACGAAAGGCAAGAGGGCGAAAACCAACCTATTGGGCTGTTGCTTTGCTCTGAAAAAAGTGATAAAATGATAGAGTTATTAGAATTAGATAAATCTGGCATTCACGTAGCCACTTACTTGACCGAATTACCACCAATAGAGCTATTTAAAATAAAATTGGAGCAGTCAGTCATAGATGCCCAAAAGCGATTAAATACCAAGAGCAATGGCGAAGAAAATTAATGCAGCCACCTTTACCAATTTGCCTAGCATTCTAAAGCTTGTAAGGGCTTACTACGTAATAACCAGGCTAAATTGTACACTTTATTGCGTAACAAGCCCTAAATAACTATCAACTCCCAGTATTGTACATAGTTATGGCGGGTATTGTACTAAATATTAACGAATACGCCCATCAACGGCCCAGACAAGTTAAAATTAATCAGTCAAATAAGTTAACCATTGGAAAAACACGAAAAAATTTACATTGCCGGACATAGAGGCATGGTAGGATCAGCCATTTTGCGCCGCTTACAAGCAGAAGGCTTCAGCAACTTTGTATTACGGACTTCTAAAGACTTGGACTTGCGTAATCAGCAAGCCGTAAAAGAATTTTTCAACAAGGAACAGCCTACATACGTATTCCTGGCTGCAGCCAAAGTGGGCGGTATTCATGCGAATAATACTTACCGGGGCGACTTTCTGTACGAAAACCTGATGATCCAGAATAACGTCATTCACCAGGCTTATATAAGTGGCGTAAAAAAACTGATGTTTCTGGGTTCTTCGTGCATCTATCCCAAACTAGCTCCCCAGCCACTTAAGGAAGAGTCATTGCTAAGCGGCTATCTGGAATCGACTAATGAGCCTTATGCCATTGCCAAAATTACTGGTATAAAAATGTGTGAAGCTTACCGCACACAATACGGCTGCAATTTCATTTCGGTTATGCCTACCAATCTTTACGGTACCAACGACAGTTATGACCTTCAGAATTCGCACGTACTGCCTGCACTCATTCGTAAGTTTCACGAAGCCAAGGTAAACCAGCAGCCGTTTGTAGAACTGTGGGGAACGGGCTCGCCCTTGCGCGAATTTATGCATGCCGACGACGTAGCTGATGCTTGCTATTTCCTGATGCAAAACTACAACGACCCTGCTTTTATCAATGCAGGAACGGGCGAAGACTTGACCATTAAGGCATTGGCTTTGATGATCAAAGAGGTTGTAGGTTTTCAGGGCGAACTGACGTGGAATGCCGACAAGCCTGATGGAACGCCTCGCAAACTGATGGATGTCTCTCGTCTGCATAATCTGGGCTGGCGTCATCGCATCAATTTATCTGAGGGCATCCAACGCACGTACAAAGAATACGTCGAAATGATAGCTCAAACAGTCTGATTTTCATAAAAGGTATGTAAGCGTGCCAGGTGTTTTTTGGTTTAATAAATAGAACAACATGCCAACGGTTGAAGACGAATACCTGCGGGTAGTTCAATTGAATTTTGAAGGCTTAAAAAGCTTGGGTGACAAATCATTGGCGCAATTGAAAGAAAGTGATTTTCATAGCCAATTGGACGCAGAAGCCAATTCCATTGCCATCATTATTCAGCACCTGCACGGCAACATGCTTTCGCGCTTTACCGATTTCCTGACTACCGATGGCGAAAAACCCACCCGCAATCGTGACAATGAGTTTGAGCCTGCTGCGCTAAGCCAAAATCAGTTGTTGGAACGTTGGGAAGCTGGCTGGCAAGTGGTTATGGATACACTTGCTAGCTTAACTGGTTGCGATTTGCTTCGTACTATCTATATCCGAAACCAACCGCATACTGTGCTGGAGGCATTGAACCGGCAGGTTGCCCACTATGGCGCTCACGTAGGGCAGATCATCTTGCTGGCCAAGCATAGTAAACAGGCCGACTGGAAAACGCTCAGTATTCCAAAAAAGGGCTCAAAAGCTTTTAACCAAGCCATGTTCGGCCAGAAGCCTATTTGAAATTCAAAGTAATCTCTTATTTATTTTATTCTTTATAGCAGCTAGAATGAACGATCGATCTCCGTCTCCTTAGCGTAGG
>JAZKGK010000184.1:0-3704 GCA_040385915.1 Bacteroidota bacterium | reverse complement strand
CACCGGAATGATTACCAGCAAACATCTCGTGACCGATGTCACTTTCTATGAAGAAAGCTATCGCAACGCCTTCGCGCAGTTTTATGGCAACATAGAAGATTATGCAGTTTTAGCATTGCTTCCTTCGTATCTGGAACGAAAAAACTCATCCCTGGTATATATGGTACAGCATTTTATTGAAAAAAGCCAATCAGATTTCTCTGGTTTTTTTCTGCACAATGTGGATGAACTGGTGCAGGTATTGAAAAAGTTGGCTCAAGCACCAGAACAGCCTCGCCGCAAGGTATTGCTGATTGGCGTTACTTTCGCCTTACTCGACTTGGCAGAGAGCAGACAGGATTGGTCATTTTTGCGCCATATCCCCGAACTGATTGTCATGGAGACGGGTGGCATGAAAGGGCGACGAGAGGAGCTATTGCGGGAAGAAGTACACGAAATACTAACCCAAGCTTTTCAGGTGGACAAAATTCATTCGGAATATGGAATGACCGAATTGCTATCGCAAGCCTACTCGAAAGGGCAGGGCGTTTTCAGTTTGCCGCCCACGATGCGCATCCTGCTGCGCGACGTTAATGATCCTTTTGCCATCGATAATAGTCGCAAAAGCGGAGGAATAAACGTGGTAGACCTGGCCAATATTGATTCCTGCGCCTTTATCGAAACCAAGGATTTGGGTAGCCTGATTGGTACTAATGGCGATTTTCGCGTACTGGGCCGCTTCGACAATTCCGATATCAGAGGCTGTAACCTGATGCTGGGGTAGGAGCTGTGCTTGTGATTGCTATATTTGTAATATTTACGCACTTGGCTTGGTGCCACTTTAGAAAAATCCAATAGAGCAACATCGACAAGGATGAGTAGAAAAAAATGGACAGAGGAAACGCTTTTTGCTCGACTGCTAAACAATAAGTCGGACAAAACGCATTGGGAAAATATTCGCGAATTGCGTTCCCGTGGTAGCAAAGAGGTATTTATAAAAAGTGTTGAACTGATTAATTCTGATATAGCAAAAGAACGACTAATTGGAGCTGAAATACTATCCCAATTAGGTTTACCACCGAGGCCTTTCATTAAGCAAACTTTTGAAATATTCTTTGAGCTTTTAAAAACAGAAACAAACAATTTAGTAATCAGTACAATGTTTTATGGAATTGGGCATAATAGCGAGCATTTAAAAAAGAAAGACATAGATTTCATATGCACTTTTAAAGACAATAAAAATATTGAAATAAAGCAAGGGCTGGTATTTGCCTTATGTGGAATTGACGACAATAGTGCTATCGATACTTTAATTGATTTTACAAAGGATAAACGTAGTTCAATTCGGGATTGGGCGACTTTTGGAATAGGAGTTCAAAGCGATAGAGATGATTTGAAAATTAGAGCAGCCTTATGGAATAGAGTTAGTGACAAACACTTTAAAACACGGCGAGAAGCTATATTTGGATTAGCGAAACGGAAGGACAAGAGAATAAAAGAGATATTAAAAAAAGAGTTAGAAACCATTGACAATCACGGCTCCTATATGTTAGAAGCAATTGAAGAATTTCAGGATAAGGATTTTATTGACTTGTTGAAACAAAAAATCATCTCAAACGAAATAGATAAGAAAATTAATCCTGAATGGTTGGAAAACAGTATAAGGAAACTAATGGAAATTCAATAAAAATGACGACCAGCCTAGGTTTTGATGTAGGAGGGCGGATTTATAAAGTTCGTCATTAGTATTTCAATTTGGCTTTTAGTAATAAGGTAGCTAACATTTCCTGGTTTACCCAATCAAACTTTAGCTACCTTAAAAATAACAACGCCACCCAAAGTCACCCCAACATCAGAAAAACATCGTCTTATTTAGGGAAATAATAGCTTCCTTGAAGTCTTCGCGACCCAGGATGAACTGGATATTTACTTTTCTAAGCGAGAACCCCGCACTCTTGATATTGATGCCATTTTGTGCCAATGCCCCGGCAGCTTTCGCCAATACGCCCGGCTGATCCATGTTGGAGCCAATCAGGCAAACCATGGCTACTTTCTCCACGGTAATGCGCTGAAACTCTTTTTCCAACTCGCCAATCAGCTTCTTTTTGAAATCTTTTTCCCATAAGACAACCGAGATGCTGTTGGCACTGGTTACCTTGAAAATATAACTGATGCCATAGCGAAAAAACACTTGCATGGCTTTCAAATCGGAGCCGACCGCACTTACGATCAAGGGATCAAATATATCGATAATGATTACTTTGTCCGTTCCGGTAATTACCTCTACTCTTTTGTGTGGACTGGTATATTCCCGCGTAAAGAGCGTTCCGGGATGCTCGGGCTCAAAGGTGTTTTTTATCCGCAGGTTGATGTTGTTTATTTCCAGCGGCTTGGACGCTTTGGGGTGAATGGCCTCCATGCCCACATCGGCCAGTTGGTCGGCCACATCGTAATTGGTAAAACCTACCGGGATGCAGTTTTCCACACCCACAAGGGCCGGATCAGCCGAAGCTAGGTGGTATTCTTTGTGAATGATCGCCTCCTGAGGTTTTACTGCTACGGCTATCTTGCAGAAGGTGACCTCCGAATACCCACGGTCAAATTCCCGCATAATTCCTTCCGTCCCCTTGGTATAGCCAGTGACTATACAAATCGTCTTCTTGAAGTCAATGTTCTTCAGCGAATGCTCAATCCGTTGATCGATGGTATAGGGCTTGTGGTCGTTAAAACCGCTCAAATCGATCAGCGTGGCATGAATACCGTTGTTTTGCAGGACGTTCACAAAGTTGAAGGCTGAATGTGCTTCGCCGATGGAAGCGAGGATTTCCCGGGCTGCCTGTAGGATACTTTCATCGCTGACGTAGCCGGAAGCCAGTATGTTGGAGAGGTCTTCTAAGTACCGGTGCGCTTCCTGGATTCGCTGCGCGATAAAGGCATCGGCAACAGCCAGGTCTAAGCCAATGGCAACGTATTTTTTATTGATTTGCTGTAGTTTCTCCGTGATGTCGTTCAACGAATGCTGAAAAGCCTTCTGTTTGGCTATTCGATGATAAACACCTGGCTCTCCAGTTTTTTTATTCTCCAATAACCAGTTGGTGACCCCGGAAAAGGCCGAAACGACAAAAATCCGATTATACAGCTGATCGCCAGTTCGTCCGAAAAGTATGATGTTTTTTAATACATCAGCAAGGGCACTCATGGAGGTGCCTCCGATTTTTTCTACAGTTAGCATTCTTGAACAAAAATTTAGCCCGGCAATAAAACCGAACCGCAAAACAAGCAATAAAAAAATGCCCAGTGAAATCTATCAGCTTTTATTTTTCTACTCTGGACTCATTTTAGGCTACTTAGGGCTTGCTACGCAATAACCTATACATCTAGCCTGGTTATTTTACGCCTTGAAAATGCTCAAAATCCCAGCGGCTAGTTTGTAAACTTTATTTCGTAACAAACCCTTAGCCATTTTGCAGGGTAATCAGATAAGTACCCAATGGTAAATTTGACGGTTGGCGGCAGGATTGTGTGTTTTCCACTTGCATGAATATGTCTATATTAGCGAATAAGTACGCAAGTGATAAGTCAAATAGGCGATCAACTTCTACTGCCTCAAATAGCACAAACATTACGAAAAGCAAGGAGTATTTATAAAGAGCAGTTTGAAGGACAAAAAAATACGTTAGCTAAAGAAGGCGCTATAAGAATAACACCTAAATTTATTGAGAAAG
>JAZKGK010000183.1:13218-30755 GCA_040385915.1 Bacteroidota bacterium | reverse complement strand
TTGGCTTTCTTTCTCCCATAATTAGTGATAAGGGCAAGGACAAAACCTTAGGAATTCATCAGTCAAATCCGAAATTCTTTTATATTTGACTGAAACAACCTAGTCTGAACTCATTCGCATGAAAGATACCACGCCTACAACCGTAGCCGAAGATAAATTAGCTGCATTAGATCTGAAAAATGCCGAAGCACTGTTGGGTGGCGGCCAGACTCGTATTGATGCCCAGCACAAAAAAGGCAAACTCACCGCACGCGAACGGGTTCATTTATTGCTCGACGAAGGTTCTTTCGAAGAAATTGGCAAATTCGTCATGCACCGCTGCAAAGACTTTGGCCTGGACAAAGAATATTACCTTGGCGATGGGGTAGTAACGGGCTACGGAACTATTAGTGGCCGGATGGTTTACGTATTTGCGCAAGATTTTACAGTCTTTGGAGGCGCGTTATCAGAAACCCACGCCGAGAAAATCTGCCGGATTATGGACCTGGCTATGAAAAACGGAGCGCCAGTCATTGGCCTGAACGACTCTGGTGGAGCCCGAATTCAGGAAGGGGTGGTATCGCTGGCGGGATACGCCGATATTTTTTACCGCAATACGATGGCTTCGGGTGTAGTGCCGCAAATATCGGCTGTTATGGGCCCTTGCGCTGGGGGAGCCGTCTATTCGCCCGCCATCACCGATTTTATTATGATGGTAGAAAACACCTCCTACATGTTCGTGACGGGTCCAAATGTGGTCAAAACCGTTACGCACGAGAACGTAACCTCAGAGGAATTGGGCGGGGCTTCTACCCACAGCACCAAAAGTGGGGTTACTCATTTTGCTTGCGCCAACGAGGTAGATTGTTTGAATAACATTAAAAATCTGCTTAGCTATATTCCCCAAAATTGTGAAGAAGATGCCCCCTCACTGCCCTACCAAAGCCTGAGCGATGAGACACGTGCGGTACTGAGCAACATTATTCCCGAAAATCCCAACCAACCCTACGATATGCGCGATGTAATTGAAGGGATTATTGACGAAAATACTTTCCTGGAAGTACATAAGAATTTCGCTGAAAATATTGTGGTGGGCTTTGCCCGCCTGGCAGGGCGAAGCATTGGGGTAATAGGCAACCAACCTGCCGTACTGGCGGGCGTATTAGATATTGACTCCAGTACCAAAGCCGCTCGTTTTGTGCGCTTCTGCGATTGCTTTAACATTCCACTGCTGGTATTAGAAGATGTGCCTGGTTTCCTGCCTGGCACTGACCAGGAATGGAACGGCATTATCACTAACGGAGCGAAGTTATTGTACGCCTTTTGCGAAGCCACTGTGCCTCGCATTACCGTCATTACCCGCAAGGCTTACGGTGGCGCTTACGACGTCATGAACTCCAAGCACATCGGGGCGGATATGAACTACGCCTGGCCAACGGCTGAAATCGCCGTGATGGGTGCTAAAGGAGCTTCCGAAATCATTTTCAAAAGAGAAATTGCCGAAGATGAAGATCCTGATGCCAAATTGCAGGAGAAAGTAGACGAATACACGCGCAAGTTTGCAAACCCCTACCGTGCTGCCCACCGGGGTTATATAGACGAGGTAATCAAGCCAGAAGAAACCCGCACCAAACTGATCCGTGCCTTCCGGATGCTGGAAAATAAGGTGGCCACTTTACCTAAGAAGAAACACGGCAATATTCCCTTGTAAAACTCCCTCAAATCAATTAACCTATCCATTCTATGTACCGTACCATCAATGATTTCCTTTCCGATTGGCAGCGAGAAGCTGAATCTACCTTAAAATTATTTGAACAACTGACCGATGCCTCCTTATCGCAACGGATTACAGCGCAAGGGCGTACTTTAGGTCGCTTGGCCTGGCATATCACGGTTACCGTCAGCGAAATGACTCATCTGGCTGGTATCCCTATTCCTGCGCTTGCGGATGAATACGTAGATGGCCCTACTTCTGCTCAGCTACTAAAAGACACCTACCAACGGGACGCTGATGCGGTAGCCAAATTGGTAGCCAAACATTGGACGGATGAGATGTTGACGGACGACGTTCCGATGTATGGAGGAGATAACTGGAAGAAAGGCCAGGTGTTGAGTATACTCATTGGGCATCAAACCCACCACCGCGGGCAGATGACCGTATTGATGCGCCAGGCTGGGCTACAGGTGCCAGGTATGTTTGGCCCTTCGTATGAAGAATGGCTAGCTTACGGCCAACAACCTTTGAAATAAGCTAATGAATGGACAAATTGCCTCTCGATTAAAAAACATATTTTAAATTAGCCTTTGTACCAAATTTCGGTGCAAAAGTTCGTTATGTATTAATTCCAAACAATTGTACTGATGAACGAACTACTCAATCAAACGCTAGGGAAAGTCAACCGAAACCGGAATCTTTATAAAAGCAGTGAATTTGCCGTACGTGATCACCTGCTGAATCCCATTCTGACTTATCTGGGCTGGGATATCACCGATGCGGACTTTGTTATTCCGAACGATGGCACCGAAAAAGGCGATGTGCCTGGGTATGCGCTGGTGAAAAACGGGAAGAAAATTTCTTTTGTCGAACCCAAAAACCTCTCGGAAAACCTACTCGACCACATTACCTCTTTGACCATGCACTGCCAGCACGAAGAAGTGGAATTTGGTATCTTGTCTACTGGCACCAAATGGATGCTGCTAAAGACTTTTGGCATTGACTTAAAACCCCAGGATCGTATTGTCTGGCAAATCGACTTGGAGCGCGATTCGCCCATGAATATCACGAAGCGGTTTAAGTCGATTGATTACCAGAACATTGAAAGAATTGAACACTTATTGGAGAAAGAAAAAATCCTGAATAATGCCTGGGAAAGTTTTCTACGAAATCCTGACAGTCTTGCTCCCCAAATTGCAGAGCTTTTTATCCATAAAATTTCTGGCTCTTATCCGAGCATCGAATTTGATGAGGAAGACACCAGAAATTTTTACCGGAAAAAATTCAAGGAGCTAATCCAACAAAGAACCATGCCGCTGGTGGCTCAAATGGTGGAAAAAAATCGGGGGAAAGCCAATAAGCAAGGCCTGGAAGTAAGCGGAGAAGCCTCTACCGATGCATAAATCACGTGTATATACCTATATGGCTTGTCGTACTTAAATCCACTCCAAAATTCCTATAACAAATATTTCTCCCTCAAATGGCAAAAAAGAACGAACAGGTAAGTAGTGAAAAGTTTCTTTATCAATACCTTAATAATGCCTCTCCCACCGGGTTCGAATCATCTGGCCAGCAAATTTGGCTCGACTACCTCAGGCCCTACATTGATGAATACCAGGTAGATACCTATGGCTCCGTGGTAGGAATTATTAACCCGAAGGCCAAGTACAAAGTGGTGATTGAAGCCCACGCCGACGAAATTTCCTGGTTTGTAAACTACATCAGCGACGATGGGTATCTCTATCTTCGCCGCAATGGTGGGTCTGATGCACTAATTGCACCATCTATGCGCGCTAATATTCATACCAAAAAAGGTATTGTGAAAGGCGTATTCGGCTGGCCAGCCATTCACGTCCGTAACCTGGAAAGAGACGAAATTCCCACCATCAAAAATATTTTTATTGACTGTGGCTGCAAAAACAAGGAAGAAGTAGCCAATGCAGGGATTCACGTGGGTTCAGTGGTGACTTTCGTAGACGAACTGATGGAACTGAACGGTCGCTTCTACGTGGGCCGTGCGCTCGACAACCGCATTGGTGGCTATATGATTGCCGAAGTGGCTCGCTTGCTTCAAGAAAATAAGAAGAAGCTCGATTTTGGTTTGTACGTGGTGAACTCAGTACAGGAAGAAATTGGTTTGCGCGGGGCAGAAATGATGGCTCGCCGCATCAAGCCCGACCTGGCAATTATTACCGACGTTTGTCACGACACCCAATCGCCCATGTACAAAAAGATTGAGCAGGGCGACCTAAGTTGCGGCAAAGGCCCAGTGGTTACCTACGGTCCGGCAGTGCAAAACAACGTGTTGGATATGATTATTGGGGTGGCAGAAAAAAATCAGATTCCATTCCAGCGAGCCTCAGTAACCCGCTCCACTGGCACCGATACCGATTCGTTTGCTTATGCCAACGAAGGCGTGGCCTCTGCCCTGATTTCCCTTCCGTTGAAGTACATGCACACCACCGTAGAGACCGTCCACAAAGAAGACGTTCAGAATGTCATCCGCCTTATTTACGAAACATTGCTATCGCTCAAAGGCGACGAAGACTTCCGGTATTTCAAGTAGACCTCGTGGCTAAATTCTTTGCAAACCAGAGACTTGTAAAAAATACGATAAGATTTAACACTTGTAAAAAATACGATAAGATTTAACAAACGAACAGCCCCTTTATTGATATCAATAAAGGGGCTGTTCGTTTGTTGGGCAAGAACCCCAGGAGAATCATCCGCCAGTAGCAATGTAGTTTTCCAGGTTTTTGATGGTATACTTCTGTTCTTCGATAATGAACTTGACCAAGTCACCAATAGAAATTATTCCCACCAGCGCATCATTTTGCACGACGGGCAAGTGCCGGATTCGGCGCGCGGTCATTATTTCCATACAATCATCCGTAGTATTGGTTGGACTTACAGAAATTACTTTTTCAGTCATAATTTCGCGCACCAAGGTATCTTTAGATGACTTTCCTTTCAAGACTACTTTCCTGGCATAATCGCGTTCAGTAAAAATTCCGACCAGTGTACCGTTCTCTACGACTACCAAACCAGCAATATTCTTTTCCACTAGCTTTTCAAGGGCCTGTCTTACGGTAGCATCGGGAGATATCGAATAAATATCATTCCCTTTCATTTTAAGTAAATGAGCAACGGTTTTCATAGTCAGTCGTTTGGTTAAAAGATGTAAAATATTAAGAGCTTGAGTTGTTTTACAATAAAACCCGCGCTAAACAGGCATTTTTTAGGAAAATAGAAACAAACTATTAGGAAGCCTTTTCAGCAATGGTGGTGTACTATTTGAATAGCAGGAAGTTAAAGGTAATAAATTTTTGTTTTATCAAGAAAAATTAAGACATTTTCTTTTAAAAAAGTTACAACAGGGATTTATTGAATGGATTAATGAGTAATGAGTCGTGAATCTGGCGGGAAACGCAATGGGCAATGAATAATTCTGCTGTTGGTTAGGCTAAGATTCCTATTTTAAACGGGCAATAACCTTCTCATCTGCCCGTTCGCGTAGGGCATCGCGGGCAATCCAGCGGGCGCTGGGGAAGGTTTGTTGGTGAATTCTTTGCGCTACCATAACTAACAGTAGATTTTTATCCAGTGCAGCTCTACTGCTGGGTCGTGGTGCCAGGTGAGCAATTGCTTGTCCAGGTTACGCTCAATAGTACCGTCTGACCGCTCTACAATATAATCGGGTACGTAGCGAAAATCAGGAATATAGAATTCGGTTGGCGCAGTAATAGCCGGATCGTGGCGAAACTCGAACTCGAAGATCCGGAGTTCCATGTCGAAATACAGTTTAATTGGCGTTCCAGCAATTCTTGTCGCGTAAGGACGCACGACAGCCCGCAAGGCCCGTCCACCAGAGTGAATATCGTGCGGGTCGGTTTGCTGATTGCGGCTGAAAATAGACAAGTCTTCTCCGTTCCAATAATCACCGTGGTCATTGGTATTGTCGGAGTTATAATTCCAGAGTGTAGAATGCAGAAAGTTGGCTTCTAATGCCTGATAGTTGGCATTCAATGCCCTAATTTGCTTAGAAAAATCACCCGTACGATAGGCTTTCTTTGCCCTCATATCGAAAGGAATGCCGAACTCTCCGATCAGCGTCGGTGCGTTATGCAAGTGCTTGCGGCTTTCTTCCTTCAGATTGGCTAATTGCTTGATAAATAAACGGCGCACTTTCCCATGCCCAAAAACTACTTTTTTAGCATCAACATCGGCACCAGCGAATGGAAGATATCTTTTGGTAAACAAGGTAACCACGTCGTACCAATGTGCTGCGTGCACCAGGTTATCAGCATCTGTTGCTTCGAAGCTAGGCAGTTCTGTACCAACGGGCGGCTCAATAAAAATGGTCAGGTTCGAGTCAACAGCTCGCAGGGCTTGGGTATATTTCTGTATAAAAGGGACAAAGTAATCGCGCCCGAAATCGACTTTGCGTCCGTTTATCTCCGTAAAATGATTGGGTCGTAGCAATTGCAGTTTTCCGGTTTTATCCAGATCCCAAACCCCATTTTCCTTCCACACACAAGCGTATCCTTTTTTCCAAACAGGCCTTTGTTCAAAATTCATTACGGTTGTCCGTGTTTTTCTGGCTCCCAGCAAGCCCTGCTGCCATATTTCTACTTCCTGCGTTATCCCACTACCCAGTGCCATCGATTGCAGTGGCGTAGGCATAGCACCCAACCGCAGCAAGTTCCAATTGCTATGCAGGTTTTCCCAACCCACCCAACCGACCGAAGGCTCATTCATAGAATCGAAGCCGATCACGTGGGGCAAGTCTTTGAGCCGTTCGGCTACTTTTTGCATAGCCTGGAAATAGTGTCGTTGTAGATAATCCTGCACTGGCTCGCCCTCTACCAAGGTTTTTGGAGCAAAATCATTCCCGGCAAAAAAGAGCGTAAACATGGTAGCACATGCCAGCTTATTATAGTTGGTCGGCCAAATCATATCAGGCAAGGGCTTCTGAGGAGAGTTACCGGGAAGGTTCTGAATCAGGGCAGCTCCCGTATCCGAGAAATGGGTTACGTCGAAACCAACCTTTTCCAGCGTCCAGCGGGGAGCACCATCGCCGCCCGTGAAGCGGCTCCATACATCCTGGTGCGGATCGATGAACAAGTTGAAACCATACCCACCCGCTTTTTTCACCAACTGGTACAAGTAGTCGAGGTAGGCTTCGTCATACTGTCCCGGTCCCTGGTGTTCGATGGCTTCCCAACTGACCAACAGACGCAGGAAGTTGAACCCCCACTTCCGCAAGCGGTTGAAATGCTCGTCGGCTTCAGCCAGTGGAAAAGGACGTCCCACAAAGGTAATCGCTCTATTGTCGTATAAGCCTTCCTGAACAGGACTAGCTCCATTCACAGAAAAGGGTGATTTTACATTTCCTCCCAGGTTTATCCCGCGCAACATCAGGTTACGTCCCTGGGCATCTTTGAAATATTCTCCTTTGATCAGTATATTCTTCATGAAAGCAATTGACTTGGTAAATAGGCAGATGTGTACAGTAGCAGGTACGAAGCTGAGTAAATGAGTGGGTTAAGCCTTCAACTCACGCTCCAATACTGACAACCATTTTTGGTAGGCGTCCTGATATGCTTGGGTTAATGAAGTGGTTGGCTCAATGGTTTTGATCGCTTTCAGGCCGTGGAAGGCTTCACGTTCATTGGCATAAATACCTGCGCCAATACCCGCACCCCGCGCCGCACCCTGGCCGCCATCCGTATTGTAAAGCTCTACTGTAGCGCCCGTGATGGTAGCAAATGCCTCACAGAATATCGGACTCAGGAACATGTTGGCATCTCCCGCCCGAATTTTTTCTGGCTGTACACCTATGCCCCGCATCACATCTAAGCCCATATTCAACGCAAACACAATCCCTTCTTGGGCTGAACGCAGGTAATGCGCCTTACCGTGGGTATTAAAACTTAGTCCGTGTAACGATGCGCCAAGCTGCCGATTTTCCAGCACCCGCTCAGCTCCATTGCCATAGGGCAAGGTCACCAAGCCTTCGGAACCAACCGGCGACTGGGCAGCCAAGGCATTCATTTGCGTGTAAATATCTCCCGTCGTACTTCCACCGTCCATCAGCATCTTCTTCAGCCAACTGTTCAGAATACCTGTGCCGTTGATGCACAACAAAATACCGTATCGCGGCTGCGCAACCGTATGGTTGACGTGCAAAAAGGCATTGACCCGCGACTTCATTTCCGGTGCTTTCTGGTCAGTAATTCCATAAATAACGCCAGACGTTCCAGCAGTAGCTCCCACGTCTCCGGGTTGGAGTACGTTCAAGGAAAAGGCATTATTGGGCTGGTCGCCAGCGCGGTAGGCGATGGGTGTGCCAGTAGCCAAACCTAATTCCTGCGCTACTGCGGCAGACACTTGCCCTTGCACCGAGAAGGTAGGCACGTATTCGGGAAGCAAATCGCGGGAGATGCCGTAGTAATCCAACAGCAGGCTGGCAGGCGATTCGGACTGATAATCCCACAGAATACCTTCGGACAAACCGGAAGGCGTTGTGCGGATATCGCCAGTCAGACGGGTGGCAATAAAGTCGCCGGGCAGCATGGCCTTGTAAATTTGTGCGTAAATATCCGGTTCGTTATTCTTCACCCACTTCAGTTTGGAGGCAGTGAAGTTGCCTGGCGAATTGAGCAGGTGCGTCAAAGCCCGCTCCGACCCCAGCGCCTGAAAAGCCTCCTCTCCGATTGCTACAGCCCGGCTATCGCACCAGATAATGGAAGGCCGCAATACGCGCTGTTGTTTGTCTAACAGTACCAGGCCGTGCATTTGGTAAGAAATACCAATGGCTTTTACCTGACGCAAGTCAATGCCAGTCGTTTGTGCGAGCTTAATGGTGGCCGCTTTTACGTTTTCCCACCACATATCGGGGTCTTGTTCAGCCCAGCCAGGCTTAGGGGAATGAATTTTCTGTTCGGAGTCAGGCACACTTACGGTTGCCACCGGTTTCCCAGATTCCGCTTCTAAGAGCGAAGCTTTTACAAATGAACTGCCAATGTCGTAGCCTAATAAATACATGCGTGAATGAATGGTATAGATAAAGTAGGAATTGCGTAACTGAATTAAAAAACAAAGATTCCTAAAAAAGCGTAACTAAAGACGCTTTCTTAGAAATCTTTGTTTTGCAAAACATTGAGATTAGACAGTCCTTTGACTTAACATGCCTGACTAACAACCACTTATTTTTTACATAACGTAGGCTCAACATTCCCTTATCAATATGTTTCTGGATAACCTGTATGTTTATGTCTTTCTGCCATACTTTCTGCTCAGGTACGAGGAAAACACCAGTTAAACTGATTATTTTATCCCTATGAACCCTACCCCGACCGGCAACATCCTGCTTTACCAAACCGCAGACGGCCAAACCGCCATGGAAGTGCAGTTGCAACAAGAAACCGTTTGGCTGAGTCTGAATCAACTCGTCGAATTATTCCAACGAGACAAATCCGTCTTATCGCGGCACCTAAAAAATGTATTTGACACGGATGGATTGAATCGTACTTCAGTTGTTGCAAATTTTGCAACAACTGCCGCTGATGGTAAAACATACCTTGTAGCCTACTACAACCTCGACGTGATTATCTCCATTGGCTATCGGGTCAATTCGAAACGTGGTACACAATTCCGGCAGTGGGCTACTTCAGTGCTGAGGCAGTATCTGGTTCAAGGATATGCCTTGAACGAAAAGCGCCTGCGCGAACAAAATGAGCAATTACAGTCAGTTCTACGGCTGGTTCAAAACGTGATGCAAAGTCAGCATCTGGACGGAGATCAGGCCAATAGCTTGCTGCGGGTCATTCAGGATTATCGATATGCCCTAGCAGTATTGGATGACTATGATCACCAACGCCTAACGCTGGAGGGAAACACGCAAGAAGCTATATACCAAATCACCTACGAAGAGGCTCAACAAGTGATTGAGGAAATGAAAGAACAGTTTGGCGGCAGTGCGTTGTTTGGTCGGGAGAAGGACGCTTCGTTCCAAAGCTCCGTTGCCACCATTTATCAGTCATTCGGTGGTGAAGAACTGTACCCCAGTTTGGAAGAAAAGGCTGCGAATCTGCTCTACTTCGTTGTAAAGAACCACTCTTTCTCCGATGGTAACAAACGGATCGCTGCCGTACTGTTTACTTGGTTCCTGGACAAGAATCGCGCTTTGTACCGACCGAATGGCAGCCGACGTCTGGCAGATAACGCCCTGGTGGCTCTTACCCTGATGATTGCCGAAAGCAAGGCCGAAGAAAAAGAAACGATGGTGAAAGTGATTGTAAACCTGATCAATGGAAATAATTAAAGCGGTATCTATGTACTTATCAATTACTAATGCGAATCAAGAGTTGGAATGTAAAAACTGCCCTATTAGTGGATTCAGGCAGTTCCAGCTCCGTAGCGGAGGGTTTAATCGCAGCGGCGAACCGCCCCTCCGCTACGGAACAATACGGCTGTTTTTTTCAACCCTTGATTCGCATTACTACTTCCAAATGCTAGAATGCTTACTAATTAGGTTTCGCCATTCGTGACACAACCAACTAGCTTCTTAACGTCCACGATGCCGTAAGCCCAAAGGGCTGAAATGATTATAGCATCAAGGTGAAATAGGCAATCGTTAACCCCGCAGGGGTGACATTGTGGCGTATTCTAATTTCATCCCTTCGGGATTCTATTTCATGTCCTTGTGTAGTTCTATAATCTTTTCATCCCTTCGGGATTTAAGTAGTTACGGATTCATAATTTTTCGCTCCGGCTTTTGCTCAAGACAGGTCTGGACAAAGGCATCTTTCCATTTATCGGCTTGAAAATTGAATTTACTTTGCATTGATGCATCTTGCAAGTGCAACCAAGATTCCTTTTATCCATACAGCGCGGACACTCGCGACCTGTAGCTGATTTCAACTAATTTATCATCCTGTCGAATGTCCACAATCTGTATATCAGTCAGCCACTAACTGCAAAAGGCGGCTAAATTCTTCTTCACTTAATGCCCTCTGTATGTTTAAAAAAAGCCATCCTACGTCTCAATGACTTTCGTCGAAAGGCCAGCCCAGTGATCCTGGGGCGTTTTGCCGGCGATATATATGTCTATGTCTACTTTGCCGAGGCGGAAGACCTGGATATTGGTTAGTTGTTGGGTGAGGGTTTTCTTGAGGGCTTCGAATTGTTGAACGGTGGCTTTTTCCTCTTCGCCAAACCAATCCTGCATGTCGGTGGCTGGTTTAAAAAAGTCACTGAGGCGCTGCTTTTCAATGGGCGTGTCGGGAGGTTTATTCAACAGCGTCAATACGGCACTGCCAGCCAATCGCTTACCCGTATAATCAGCCCATTCAAAGAAGGAAAAAGGGTGTTCGGATTCGCTGATAAAAAGCAAGCCGTCTGTAGCCTTGGTTAGGGTTTGTTGTAATGATGGAGCGTCAGCCATAGGTTGATTTGTAGATGGGTGGTTACTTGCCGTTGCTGCCATTGGCTTTTCCAGGCGTATCGCTAGTGGTGGATTGGGCTGCTGAAATCAGGTTGGCAAACAGGCGGTAGGCTCCGGGAACACCTGCAGGTAACTGACGGAAGAACGCGTAGCCAGTGTAAATAAACGTGCCTTTGCCATAACGAGCCAGCAATAAACCGCCGTTCAGGGTCTTTTCTCCTGGATCATTGCTCGATAAGATTGGCTCATATTTTTCATCCCATTTATCGGAGAAATAGGTGCCTCTTTCTTGTATCCAGCCATCAAAATCCTTCTGCGTGATTTTATTAGGCACGTTGAGCAAAGGGCTTTCGGGCTTCAGAAAGGTAATGGGGGCTTCTTCTACGGTGACTCGTTCGCGGGAAATTTTGAAAGGATAAGGCCCGATGTCTTCCGTAACCAACCCCCGATCTACCTGGTATTGCACCACCAGATTGCCCCCGGCATTGACGTAATCCATCAGCTCCTGGCGGAAATACTTCAGTCTTCCTTCGGTATTATAAGCCCTTACGCCTACCACAATGGCATCATAACCACTCAGGTCGCGGCTCATTTCGGCTTCAGTCAGTAGCGTTACGCGGTAGCCAATTTGTTTGAGTGCTGCCGGAACATCATCGCCTGCACCAGCGATATAGCCGATATGCGTTCCTTTGGTCTTAATATCCAGCTTCACCAGCTTGGCTTCGGCTGGCGCGAAAAGCGTTTGTGCCGGAATGTGTTTATAATCAATGGTCTTTACTCCCTGTGAAAAGATGCCGTTCTTGGTTTTCACCAATACCTTCAGCGTCGCTTCAGAAGCACCAGCCGGGGCAGTTACTTTGAATCGGATCGTTTGTTCGTCAAACTGATTTTTTAGGGCGAAAGAAATGCTTTTGGGCTCTGCCAACCAACCTTTGGGCAATTCCAGACTCGCTTCGCCCGAGGCATCAGCCAGGGCCGACTTCAGCGATACCACCACTGGCTTCGGCTGTTGATCGGCAAATACGTATACTTTATCGGCGATGTTAGCGCTCACTTCCGGACGAATCTCAAATGGGCGATACACTTCTCCGTCTACCGGATCGGTCCGTTTGAAGGTAACTGGCGTACGAAAAGTCAATGACTGGCCAGCCAGGCTAAAAGTTAACTCTGCGGCAAAGTCGGGCGCTTTCTCTGGCCAGCCAATCTGTTGCAGGTCATTGACGGTATACATCCCTTTCTCGTGCGGATTGGCTAGCCAGTAAGGCTGTGTATAGGCGATATTCGTGGGTAGATCAACCGTAAAAGGCAGGTTGATCCCTTTGTTGTTTTCCAAAGTAAGGTTCGTTACAGTATCTTTTTTTGCGCCCAGAAAGCTAATTTTTTCCAGTTTCAGACCCAAGTCAGACCGCTCTACCACATTCACATTGACCTTTACCGCAGCACCTGGTGCCGACGCATAGCCAGTGGCATTGGCTTCGTACCACAAACCGGCACAAGCGACAAGTAGGTTGGCCACTTCTTCGCGCTTACGTGCAGCCCAGGCATTGTCCGCCAAAACACCTGCTTGTAATTGCTGATAAGCTTTTAATAAAACAGGAACGGTCAGTGCTGGATTGTCGGGACGGAAGTCGCGGTAAGCCTGCTCGAATAGCTTTTCTACATCTTCCCCGCCTTTGATGCGGCTCCAGCCCAGGTTTACACCATCAAACAGCTCTTTTTGGGCAGGTTCACCCAAGGTATGCTGCAAATAATCTATCCGAACGCCACGGCTTTTAGCCGAGCCAAAACCCTGGCTTTTGTGCATACTACGGCTCTCGCCAGCAATTTCGGTGAACGACTTGCCCAATAATGGGCTGTAGCCGCCAATCTCAATGGGAACGTATTTTCTGGTAGAATCGGGCGCGCCGCCGGTAAAATTGGGGTTGTAGCTGTTCCAGACCAAGCGCTTGGCTTGCCAGATTTTTACAAACTTCAGCTGTTCGGGAAAGCGCTTGGGATCTGCCGCTGCCTTGAAAGCTTCTTCGGCCAGTACAGACGATGCGCTGTGATGGCCGTGTCCGGCATTGGCATTGGGCGGAAAACGGGAAATGATTACGTCGGGCTGGAATTTGCGGATTACCCATACCACGTCAGACAGCACTTTTTCTTTGCCCCAGACTTGCAAAGCTTCCTCCGTAGATTTAGAATAGCCAAAGTCGTTGGCGCGACTAAAAAACTGCTCTGCTCCATCGATGCGGCGAGCCTGCAACAGCTCCTGGGTACGAATAAGCCCCATCAGTTCAGCCTGCTCCGGCCCAATCAGGTTTTGTCCACCATCGCCCCGCGTAATAGAGAGATAGCCGGTTCTGACCAGCTTATCCTTGGCCAGGTAAGCCAACAAGGCCGTATTTTCGTCGTCGGGGTGGGCAGCGATATACAGGGCTGCGCCTAATACATTCAGCTTTTTCAGGGCTAGCTGTATCTCGCCCGAAGGCAGGGATTTGAGCGGTTGTGCTTGAAGTGACAAGCAAAAGGCATTCAGGAATAATAGTGGGGCCAGCAGCCGGAAAGTAGTATTTTTCATCAGGGTGGAATCAGCACAAGCGAGCTGCAATTTACTCAATTTACCCAATCCGAAAAACGCGTTTTCGCCGACAGGCAATTGGTCTTGCCAGAATTAGGTTGGATGTGGTTAAAGTTATCAAGCGGCGGCAACGGATGCCCTAAGAAAACAAAAAGCCGTCATCGGTTACGATGACGGCATGGAAAATGTTAACAGAAAAATTTATTGGCCTCCCAAGGGAATAGCATAGCCTATACTGATGGCTACAACTCGATTCTGCGTTTTATTGGCATCACTGGTTGCCTGGTTAGGTATCGCTTTCATAAGGTTAGTCATCCCTAAACCATATCTCAGATCCAGAATCAAGGAACCAGGACCCAATTTCACGCCTACACCACCACCAAACTGTAAACCAAAATCGATGCGGTTATCAACGTACAGATCCTTTCCGCTATAGCTAGCTGGTTCTGTTCCAAATTTGATACTGGCTTCCTCGGTCTTGGTTGTTGCGCTAGACACATCCGTCTTAGCCCATTTACCTCCCATGCCAAAGCCAAGCGAGGGACCCGCATTGACGTATCCTTTGATGCTTTCACTTCCAAAAGAAATCTTGGCTAAAACTGGAACTTCCAGGTAGTTGAGCGTATAATCACGCTTTTTACTATCCGCATTTTTAAAGGTTTCGGTTCGATAACCTTTCTGCGTATACAAAATTTCCGGCTGAAGGGAGAAAAAGCCATCGCTGTCCAGGGCAAAATTGAAGCCCGCGCCAAGCACTAAGCCGGTTTTTGACTTCTGACCATCCTCTTCTTGCTTCATGGCTACGTTAGAGAAGGTGAAGCCTACTTTTGGAATGATGGTTACCTGTGCCTGAGCAGTCATTGCAAACGCGGCAAACGCGACCATTGATAATAATTTTTTTTTCATAACGCTGTTTACCTTTGCTAGTTAATTTTACCAAGTACTCCTTTATTCCTACAGAACCTTTCTGTAATTGAGACTTAATTATAGTTAAAAATGGGAAGGTGAATGGCAACAGGAATAGAGGCACATGACATGCGAATCCTTAACCAGACCTATACGTACGGGATAGAAGAAGTTACTTCACAAAAAGCACCTGCGTTTGGTAAAGTATTACAGGGATATGTACAGAAAGCCCGGTGTCCGCCAGGATAGGCCAACAGACAGGTTGAGTTGCGACACAAAACAAAACAATTTACTATATATCAATCAATTGCACATCATTTTTCAGGTTTTAATGTAGGTTCAAAACCATAGTAACACCAGCAAGATTCTATAAAATACTAAGTTATAGAGCGTCTCTTTCCTTTCATATGTGCGGAAGCCGCCAGTCTTGTAAGAGAACTGAAACTAATGCATCTCCTCATGGAGCCTGCGGCAGACGGCAATGCTCAAAAAGCAACCTGGGACAATTTTATCTTTCATCAGGTCATCTGAGGCATCCATCCCATGCACATCTAGAAGTAAATGTACGGAGGATGAGGTGGCGGCTATCAGCCAAAAAATAACGTTTTCCACTAGGTTAGCATCCACACAAGAGAGCTAATATTACTGAATTTACCCAATCCGAAAAAAAGGCTTTGACTGGCAGCTTGTTGGGTAAGGTTGGGATGGTTTTCAAAATAAATAACCAATCATGCTCCATTGGGTGTTTACTTCTGTCTGAAATCAGCACTAAATCCGACCAGCGCTATAGCATTTTCTTCCTTATTTTCAGGCAGTTAATCAATCCAGATCTTTCCACATTTCCTCTTCTCCTAACCCATCTACATGTATGAAAACCAAAGCCTTTCTCCTAATAACTGCCCTGTTAATCAGTGGCCATTCTTTTGCACAGACCAACTATAACGCCGGTGTTGGTTCAGGGACGGGTGGGTTATATAGCGTCTTCGTGGGCTATTCCACTGGGCGCATCACGACGGGCCAGTACAACAGCTTTCTGGGCAGCAATTCGGGCTTCTCTAACACCACAGGCATACGCAATTGTTTCTTAGGCAGCTATTCAGGATTCTCCAACACGACAGGTTCCTACAACAGCTTTCTGGGCACTGATGCCGGCCGCTCTAACACGACGGGCTCACGCAATTGTTTCCTGGGCAGCTATTCAGGATTCTCCAACTCAACGGGTTCCTACAATAGCTTTATGGGCAATGAAGCTGGCCGCTCTAACACGACAGGCATCCGGAACAGTTTCATGGGCAGCTTAGCAGGATACGCTAACACAACGGGCTCCTACAATAGCTTTATGGGAAGCTACTCAGGATACGCCAACACGACGGGTTCCTACAATAGCTTTATGGGTAAATCAACTGGCTACAACAACACAACAGGCAGCGAAAACTGCTTCATGGGCAACAATGCAGGCTACACCAATACGTTGGGTAGCAACAATAGCTTTGTGGGCAGCTATGCAGGCTTCTTAAATATAGGGGGAAGCGACAACAGCTTTTTTGGCAAATTAGCCGGTTATTCTAACAGTGAAGGCGACTATAACAGCTTTGTGGGCACCGAGGCCGGCCGAGCCAACACAATTGGCTACAACAACAGCTTTTTAGGCTCCGGTTCCGGTTACTCCAACACAGAAGGCAATTCTAATAGTTTTCTTGGCTACAATGCAGGGTATAGAAATATATCTGGCATCAGAAATAGCTTTATGGGTAGCGAGGCGGGCTTCTCCAACACCACCGGCGGCGGAAATAGCTTTGTGGGTAGCGAAACAGGGTCTTCAAACACGACCGGCTTTAGCAACAGCTTTTTGGGTATCAATGCGGGCTACGACAACACAACGGGCCACAACAACAGTTTTCTGGGCAGCCATGCGGGCTATTCCAACACCACCGGCAAATACAATCTCTTCCTAGGATCGTATGCCGACGCTAGTAGAAATAACTTTAACTATTCTGGCGCCATTGGCTACCGGGCTTACGTCACCAGAGATACGTCCCTAGTGCTCGGTTCTATCACCGGGGAGAATGCAGCCACTGTCACTATGAAAATTGGCATTGGCACCTCCGCTCCAGCTTACCTCTTGCACGTCAATGGAGTAGCTGCCAAGCCTGGCGGGGGTATATGGACGGTAGCGTCCGATAAGCGATTAAAACAAGACATTGCCAATTTCTCCGATGGCCTGGAGGTTTTGAAGAAAGTCAAGCCGGTGTGGTTTCGTTATAATGGGGAAGCAGGAATGCCCAAAGACAAGAAGTACGTGGGCATAATTGCCCAGGAGATGCAGAAAGTAGCTCCATACACCATCGGAAATTTTGTCTATCAGGACTCCACAGGAAAGCAGTCAACCTACCTGGATTACGATGCCAATGCCCTGACCTATATACTGGTGAATGCCGTCCAGCAGGTAGACGAAAAGTATGCCCTGCAAATACAGGAGAAAGACGCGAAAATTGAAGCCCTGGAAGCCCGGCTCAGCAAACTGGAAAAACTACTTCTAACACCACAGGAAAACATCGCTACTTCTGAAGAGGGAGATGGCACTGAGTTATGGCAGAACGTACCTAACCCAACCGATGGCACGATCATTATTCATTACCGCATTCCGGTAATGGCCAATCAAGCACAAATCAAACTCTTTTCGCTCACTGGGCAGGAGTTGAACAGTTTTGACATACAGCAAAGGGGCAAGGGGCAGTTGACCCTGCCAGCCAACTTACTACCTTCGGGCACCTATGTCTACCGCCTCCTGGTAGAAGGCAAAGGGGTGGCCGCTAAAAAGATGGTTCTCACCAGATAGTGATTATCTTTCGCATAAGGGCGATGCAGGCACACATGACCTTTATGAAAATAAGGCTGTAGCCCAAAACCAGCGGGTTTACCGACGG
>JAZKGK010000183.1:10824-13118 GCA_040385915.1 Bacteroidota bacterium | reverse complement strand
AAAAATTACGAGCGTTTTGATGACGCCAAACTCATCCGCTTGGCGACCGAAGAAGCCTCCGGACTCAGGCCAGAAGCAGTAGAACTCATCAAGAAAATAATCAGGGAACGTGGGCTTTCAGAAGATATAGTGAAAGGCATGGATGTACAAACGCTAGAAATTGACGAAAAGGCTGTCATAGCCTATGCTGAACTTTTAAGAAATCTCCCCTGTCCGCTTTGTAGGTCGACAAATGAGAAACTAAATGCGACGATGACTGGACGTGTGACCAGCTATATTATCATGAGCAGCTACAAAAAAGAATTAGTAATCGCTTGCCCAGACTGTCTTGACAAACAACACAATGATGCCATGACTAAATCCGCTTTATTTGGTTGGTGGGGTTTTCCCTGGGGCGTTGTTTATACAATTAAGGCTTTGCTGTTGAACAATAAAATGAAAAAACAATATAGACAAGTAGAAGCGAATGCTTTATTGAAAGCATTTGTGTTTGAAAGAGTTGGACGATTGGAAGCCCACCGACATAATCCAGCAGAACTTCAAGCCATCATTACTCATATAAGATAGCCAAAAAGCCAGCCACACAAACAGGTGGCTGGCTTTTGGAATTATGCATAAAGTCAAGATTTACACCCACCTACTTAGGCAAGTTGTACGTGTAACTGGCTAAGTACATCGCCAATGTGGTTGGCAAAGGTGAGGCTGCCGTTGGTGGCACCAGCAAACAGAAGCCCTACCACTTTGTTGGTTGACCGTTCCAAGATAGCCGAGCCAGAATCCCCGGAGTCACTGAAACGCTTCCTATTCAATCCCCGAATAGCAATTTGGTCGGTAAACACCACGTTGCCTAGTTCGTAAGGGATGGTCAAGTCAAACAGCACGCTGGATATACGACCGGCACGGTAGGAAGTGGTACGCCCAAATTTATGCACTGTCATGTCTTTGGCAGCCGCTTTAACGCCCGTAGGAGCGCCAATAAAAAGGATATTGCGCGAAACCGTGTTGGGTTCCAGTACTCTGGCAATGGCCGCATCTACTCGATTGTCATTTCTGTCGGCCCGCAAATCGACCCAGCGGCTTAATTCGGCAATCCGGTCGGTCGAGAGGTTGCCGCCATCGAGTAGGCCGGGCTGGAAAATGGGTGAGCCAGGGGAAAGTCCCACACGCCGGGTGCCATCTGCTTCTACGCCACTTTCAAAGGCAATCACGTGGTTATTGCTGAGTACATAAAGTTCGCCACTGGTATCCCTTACCAACGCACCAAACGTTCCCGCCATAATAAACTGGTCGTTGGGTTCGCGAAAGCCAATAGAACCGCCTGGCTGTGCAGGACGAATTTTGGTTTTTGGATTGGGTTTCGCTGTTGCTTTTGAGGGCTCAGCGGCTGCACCGCCGCCGGACGCAAAAGGAAGTATCAGCCCCACTTCTTCTACGTCAGTCGGAATACCATCGATGGTAGCGGGAATTTTTTCCTTCCTTGATAAGGACGAAGGCTCCATTTTGGTTCGAACCAAAAACTTAACCGCATTCACGCCCGAGGGCACACCATTGATGTACTTCTCGTCAATACCCACGCCAACTACATTGTGGTTATCTGCTGAAGCAGTTGATGCCCTAAAAGCCCGGGCAAGCCCTTTTACACTGCTTTGAGGATTTAAATACTTAGCCGACATCTCTGCCTTGGCTTGTGTGATATCGGAATATTCTGAATCAGACAATTCCGAAAAAATTTTGTTTTCCAGACTCATAACCTGGTTCCTCCTATGGTTTTTAGGCAGATGCTTTCCAACCTCTGCATGAATGATGAAGTAAGTGAATTGACTATTTCAGCGACCTGGCTGACCCGTATATTCAACTGAATATACGTTCCGTTTTCCTGTACAGGAAATAGCGAACCGAACGGATGAATGGGTGAATGAATAGAGATTGATGTATCCGTTGAAAGAAACACGGCTTGTAGCGTTTCTTACCTTCAAGCGAAAGCTAGTTAGCCAAAAGGCACGACGCTTACAATACTGATTTTTCAGTATTCCTCGGCAAACTTAGCCTACTAATCAAGCTATTAAAATAATCAAATTATCTACTCAAATCATCTAAAAACGAAATTATTATTTGTCTTCTTTTGGCTTAATTTACCCTAGCAAATAAATTACCGTATAAAAGAATAGACCACTATATTTGCAAAACATGAAGAGACTAATAGCCATAGGGATGATCGGAGTACTGATGCTGCACTGCTTCAGTCGGTTAGGCCTGTTTGTGTGCTACCAGCTCAACAAGGAATACATTGCCAA
>JAZKGK010000183.1:0-10724 GCA_040385915.1 Bacteroidota bacterium | reverse complement strand
ATTACCAAACTTTCTCCAACCTTAATCAATGATACCAAGCCAACCAATATTTATGAGGTGATAAACAAGACGCCCGGCGTGGTGATGCTCAACTACAACAACGAGCAGCACGGCATGAGCATCCGACAGCCGATGGGCACCTCAGCCTACTTCCTTTACCTGGAAGATGGCGTGCCTACGCGTCCGATGGGAGTTTTCAACCACAATGCCCTGATCGAGATGAACGTACTGGCGGTGAGTTCGATAGAGGTGATCAAAGGGCCTGCCTCGTCGCTCTATGGTCCTGAAGCAGTGGGTGGAGCGATCAACTTCATTACCCAAAAACCAACGGCAGTTCCGGTGGCCAGACTTGGCATACAAGGCGATCAGTTTGGCTACAAGCGCGTACAGTTTGGCACAGGCGGGTACGTCACGCCTAAGCTGGGTCTGTATGCTGGCGGTTTCTGGGGTGTTCAACGCAACAGTTGGCAAACCCGCAGCGACTTCGACAAAGTATCGCTCAATGGCCGAGCCGATTACCATTTTTCGGAAAGAACGCAATTGACCGCCGCGGTTTCCTACAATGACTACAACTCTCAAACCGGTGGCAGCGTAGACAGCCTCGCTTATTATACCCGTGCCTACAGCGCGGCTACGGACTTTACCTATCGAAAAGTGACTTCCCTCCGCTCTCGACTGACGCTGAACCACCGCTGGAAAGAAGGATCTGAGAGTTTTGTGACGGGTTTTTACCGGTATAATAATTACGGACAAAATCCTAGCTACGGCATCCGCTGGACACCCGGCAGTGCAACCGCTCAGGGCGAAATCAATACAAATCAATTCCAGAGTGCCGGGTTCATTGCCCAGCACAGCCAGCAGTTTGCTTTTCTGCATTCTAAGCTATTGATTGGCGCTTCCCACGACTATTCGCCCACGAAGTACAAGGCGTATGTCATACAGCTAGAAGCCCTTTTGCGGGCTGACAAGAAGTCGGTAGAGAAGTACAACCTGGTAGCCGAAAAGCCGGATATGCTCCTATCCAATTACGACGCCAACCTGAACAACTCGGCGATCTATGCGCAATATGACTTTCACCCCACCGAGCGTTTGCTGATTTCCATAGGCGGCCGATTTGACCGAATGGCCTTCGATTATAAAAACTACTTGGACAATACCACCGGCACCAAAGCCTATCAGCAGCTCACGCCGAAAGTGGGCATGACCTACGATTTGGGGAAAGGCCGGGGTTTGTACGCCAATTTCAGCCGGGGCTTCTCTCCTCCAGGACTGACGAGTATTTTCCGCAAACGCCCCAATGTAGCCGAGGGCGAATCGCCCTTTTACTATAACCTCCAATCGGCTGAGTTCGATAACTTCGAATTAGGAGGCTGGTTATCGTTGGCCAACAATAAAGTGTACGTAGACCTGGCGCTTTACCAAATGAACGGACGAAATGAATTGCTCAACATCCGCCAGGCCGACAACAGCACCGACTACCAATCGGCAGGCAAGACGCTGCACCGAGGCATCGAATACGGCCTTACGTGGCGGCCTTCTCGCGAATGGTTTTTCCGTTTTGGCGGCACCAATGCGCTACACCGCTTCGATGAGTTTCAGCTAAGCCAACGCCACTCTGATGTCCTGAAGGATGTGAATAATAAGGTGATGCCACAAGCGCCTTCCTGGATTGCCAACACCGAAGTGACTTATAAACCCCAATGGTTAGCTGGTTTTCGGCTGTCGGCAGAATGGCAACGGATCAGTTCTTATTACCAGAACCAGGTCAATACGGTGCAATACGACGACCGGACAGCTTTTGGAGCCAAGGGCGTTAGCCTCCTGAACCTGCGAACGGGCTACGAATGGAAAGGCATCGAGCTGTTTGTGAACGTGCTGAACCTGACCGACGAAATCTACGCCAACGCGGCCACGCGCGGCAACAGCACCAGCGACCGAACGACCTATACTCCGGCGGCTCCCCGCACCTTTGTGATGGGCATTCAATACAACTTTATTGGGAAAAAATAATCAAGATTCTTTCTATGAAAATGATATCCTTACTCCTATTGGCCTTTCTGTTTAGCTCCAGCGCCCATCGCTATTCGGCTACCCCAACGAGCAGCGCCAGCGGTCCCATTCGCATTTCGCTGGAAACGGGGAATGCCTCTGGTGCTTACCTCACCACCGACCACCGGGGCTATCCTGTCCTGAGCTGGGTGCAGCAGGTTGGCTCGGACGCGCACCTGTTGTACTATGCCGTTTCAGCGGACGGAGGACGCACATTTGCCACTCCGAAGGTCGTTCCCACTTCCAAGGGAATTTACCCACACGACGAAAATCTATCCAAAGTGATTTATAAAAAGAATGGGGATTTGCTGGCCGTCTTTGGGGTAAACAATCCCAATCCTGACAACCGTTACGCTGGCATGCTCTACTATACGCAGTCGTTCAATGCCGGCAAGACCTGGACTACGCCGAAGCAATTGTCTCCGGCCAAATCATACAGCATCGACGAGCGGTATTTTGATGTAACGCTGTTGACTGACGGAGAAATTGGGGTGGTATGGCTGGACTCGCGTAAGGAATCTCATGGTCATCACCACGAAGGGTCATCGCTTTTCTTTTCCCGTACCGAAGGTCGAAAGGGCTTCACTGAGGAAAAGCGGATTGCCGAATCGACTTGCCAGTGTTGCCGCACCAAACTATACCAGGATCAAGCTGGGCAACTGCACGTTACCTACCGAGCCATCATCAATGACAGCATCCGCGACATGGTTCATACAGCTTCACTGGACAACGGCAAAAGCTTTTCCAAGCCAAGCCGCATTAGTCCTGACAACTGGATTATTAAGGGTTGCCCTCATACGGGTCCTACTATGACTGGGAATAAGGTGGGAACGCACTTTGCCTGGTATACTTTAGGAAACGGCGAGGGCATTTTTTACTGTCATTCCCTGAAAGATGGTACCTTCTCCCCGAGAGAAAACATCAGCGCTTCGGCCTCAGCCAAACATCCGCAGATTACGACCACGAAGGATGGCAGTCTGGCTATTGTATGGGATGAACGCGCGAGCGAAGGCACCACTTTCCGGGTTGGTTTGCAAACCCGTACCCCCGAAGGCAAATCCATCCAGCAGGCATTTATCACCCCCGAAGCTGCCAGCTCGACCCATCCAGTAATAATGGCCACGGCACCAACGGGATTGCTGGTAGCTTACACCCAGAAAAATGGTGACCGCAAGGAAGTATACTACGAACGAAGAGATTAGGGTCAATAGGCAGGGCATTGCCCTTGATGGGAATGATTAGGGCAGCACTCTCTTCAGGATGACAATCGGCTGGAAGAAATAGATCATATCATAAAACTTTAAACCTCTTCTTGTCCCATATCTTTTTTGAAATTGCACCTTTTTCTCTCTTAAAAGTGCACTTTGCAGCTCCAGCGGGAGCTACCTGTTTATAGAAATTGCCTTTGAAGGCTTTATCGGCTCCATCGGAGCCTCCTATAATTACAAACGTCTAGTTGCAGGAGGCTCCGATGGAGCCATTCGCACTCATTTAGCTAGTTCCTATAAACAGGAAGCTCCTACGGAGCAGCGTACCGTTTTGGAGCTGTGAATCATTTTGGAAGACCAATTCAATCGATCATCCCAAAACAAAATGCGGAACAAACCTCTGTTCCTGAAAAATTATGAGACAAGAAGAGGCCTTTCAACTGATAGCATTGCCCCTAACTCTTCCAAGGTAAAGCTTGTAGAAGACTCCAGGAGCGGCTAAAACAGCACAAACAAATACCACAAAGCGGGTGATACAAGCCATCTATTTTTTTGCTAAATTCCCATCACTACTGACCTAATTTACTTAATCCTTCCTGGTATGTTCCGCAATTACTTAACCATCGCCCTTCGCAACTTTCGGCGGCAGAAGGGCTTTACTTTTATTAATATCCTGGGGCTGGCCGTAGGGCTGGCAAGCGCAACGGCTATTTTCCTGTTTATCTTCGATGAATTGGGGTATGATCGTTTCCATCCAGATGCGAAGAATATTTACGTGTTAGGCACCAAAGGTAAATTCAATGGAGAAGAAGAATCTTTCAACGCGGCGCCAGGGGCTTGGGTAAAAGCGATGAAAGAGCGCTATCCGGAAGTGACCGATGGCTTGCAAACTTTTTGGGCGGGCTTTCCGGCTTCTTTTCGTGACCCCGAAACAGATAAGATTCTGCTGACAGAAAAGGAGCTTTGGGTAGCACCCAACTTCAGCAGTTTCTTTTATTTTCCACTCATCAAAGGTGACCCAGCCCATGCTTTTACCACGCCTAATTCCGTAGTGCTGAGCGAGTCAACTGCAAAGCGATTTTTTGGCGACCGCGATCCAATCGGAAAAACGCTGCAAATAAAGCATACCTGGGTAACCAACAAAGAATACGTGCCCCTGATGGTATCGGGCGTAATGAAAGATTATCCCAACAACTCCCACATGCATCCCGATTATCTTATCAACCTGGACATGCTCCGCAATATGGCCACGGCCAACGGGAACGACTGGTATAGCAACTGGGGAAATAAGGAAGGCTGGTTTAATACCTACCTTCATACCAACGACCAGTTTAATGCGGATAAAATTTCCAAAAGCTTTGATAAAGTCATTCAAGCCAATCTCCCCAAAGACCCCAATGCGGTTATTAAGCCCTATTTGGTGCCACTGACCGACTTGCATTACAATGAGCCCCTGCGCTCTACTATTTTGGCCAGTGGCGACATCAAATACGTGTATATATTTGGCTCAATTGCCGTGCTCATTGTGCTGATTGCCAGCATCAACTACATGAACCTGGCTACTGCCCGGGCCTTCCGACGAGCCAAGGAGATTGGTTTACGGAAAGTAATGGGTAGTAATCGCCAGCAATTAATTATACAGTTTCTGAGTGAAGCCATTATTACTGCCTTTCTAGCCCTTTTGCTGGCCTTGGTTATGGTCATTTTGTTGCTTCCGCTTTACAACACCTTGGCTGGAAAACATTTCGCCATCATAGATCTGTTTCAAGGCAAATTGCTTTTGTCACTGGTAGGCATTACGCTCTTGGTAGCCTTGCTGTCGGGGAGCTATCCGGCCCTGTATCTGTCTAATTTCAAGCCGATCACAGTGCTAAAAAACACCCGCTTCACTGGCCGCAGTTCCGAAATACTGCGCAAAGCACTGATTGTGATGCAGTATACCATTACGATGGTGCTCATTATTGGCACCCTGGTGATGGCTCGCCAGATGGAATTTATCCGCCATTCGGCGCTGAGTAAAAGCGGCGACCAGATGCTTTCGATCCGGTTTGGCATGGGAATGATGTCTCTCGACAAGTTCAAAGCCTTTAAGCACCTGGTGCAGCAAGACCCTGAAATGCAGCATGTAACCATTGCAAACCATTTGCCCCGGCTTGACTTTTTTGGTCCTATCGATAGCGAAGTCCGGTTTCCAGACTTGGGCAATCAGCCGCGCAATTGGTTTACGCTGAATGGTGATTACGATTTCCCGCGCACCTTTGGCCTCGAAGTCATTGCTGGACGAAACTTTGACATAGCCAATCCGGCGGACTCCAACGCATTTTTGATCAATGAGACGGGAATCAAAACCCTGGGGCTAAACCGGGAAAAGGTGCTTGGACTGACACTGCAAACGGGGAATGAATATGAGGGGAGAAAAGTAACCGGAAAAATCATTGGCGTAGTCAAAGATTTCAACTACCGCTCAGTTCATCAGGCTATTGAGCCACTCCTGATTAATGCGCGTCCACACGTAATTGATCAAATCGTTTACGTAAAGCTGCCTGCGGACAAAATCCAGGAGAAAATTGCCACCTTGGAGCATAAGTGGAAGGAAGTATTGCCAGGAATGGGTTTTGATCACTGGTTTGTTAGCCAGGAATTTGGACGGATGTACGAAGCAGAAATGCGCATGGCCGGGCTGTTCAAAAGCTTCTCTGGGCTAGCCATTTTCATTGCATGCCTTGGTCTGTTTGGCCTGTCCTCCTACCTTTCTGAGCGGCGCACCAAGGAGATTGGCATTCGGAAAGTAATGGGAGCCAGCGTACCGCAAATCCTCCAATTGCTCTTCTCTACTTTCCTGAAGTTACTAATCATTGCCTGCCTGGTAGCCGTGCCCCTTTCCTGGTTTGCCACCAACCGCTGGCTAGAGAATTTCACCTATAGGGTAGAAGTAGAGGGAATTATCTTTCTGATCAGCATCTTGCTGGTTCTGCTACTTACCGTGCTTACTGTCAGCTACGAAACAATCCGAGCGGCCAGAGCCAACCCAGTAGATTCGCTGCGGTACGAGTAAATCTGATTTGTAAGCATCCACTGGTCCCACCAAGCTATTGAGCAATCTACTGGTCTTAGCGGACGCTAAGACCCCCAACTTATTGAGCGTCCGCTCAAATTACTTACCACCAGCCATTGATCTTGCAAGGAAGGCTTCGCTTAGAGCGAAGCCTTCCTTTATTTCTGGTAATCCAAGGCATTCAAGCGGACGCTTGACGCATTTTGGGTCTTAGCGGACGCTAAGTCCAGACCAGGGATTTAGTTCAGCTTATGATCTTTTCACCATTCGTATCACCTTAGAGCTATTCTGGTGCTTCATATTGAATAAGTAGGTTCCTGGGGTTAAGCCTTGGTTGCCAGTAAATTCGTATCGGTTAGAGCCAACCGTTCCGTCAATGGTTTTGGCCTCAATCACCCGGCCTTGCATATCGGTGAGTTGTACCATTACCGCTCCTTCGCTTGCCAATTCAAAATCGACAAAGAAATCCTGGATAAATGGATTGGGTCCTACCGTACTCACGGTTAAGCTTCCGGTTTTCTCCATACCCTTATTGGTGCTGGCCGCCATTTGACTGTCATTATTTACCGATACAATTTTGGACACGGAGCTTTCGCCATTGAGGTCAGTTTGGCGCAGGCGGTAATAAATTAATCCCGCTGGTGTATTCTGGTCAATCGTCTGGTAGGAAAGTCTTTCGCTGCTAGTACCTGCTCCTTTTACCTTTTGTACCGTGGTGAACGTAGCCGCATCCGTGCTTTTCTCGATGGTGAAGAAGGCATTATTTTCTTCCTGAGCCGTTATCCAACTCAATTCTACCCCTTTAGCCGTAGTGCGAGCGGTAAAGCTTACCAAACGGATGGGAAGGGTGATATTAGAGAAGCAGCCTCCAGCAGAGCAAGTAGCAGGTGCTACAAAATACGTATGCCCGTTATCGCCTTTCCAAATTTGATTTTCGTTAATATACAAGTGGGAGTTTCCATTTCCTCCGGTAATGTTGCCACTGCTACCACCGGTTTTGTAAATATTAACTGTACTTAAATTGCTCAACGATAAATCTGTGCTATTAGAATAATCGAGGGTTCCCTTGATATTGAGCACGGTAGTGCCAGAAGCAAAAGAAACACTATTGGTGAGATAAACAGTTTTGTTAACCGGAATCTCTATAATATCTCCGGCGGCGGGTACTCTGGAAGCAGCTCCATTAGAGAGCGTCCAGGTAGCAGGCGTGCTCCAGTTCCCCCCATTCACCGCCGTAAGCGTAATAGGCGGAGCAGCCATGGCATCACGGCTATTGCCTAAGTTCAGGAAGAGAAAAGTACCGATAGAAACTACGATTACAATGAATGCAATGCCAGTGACTATATACCTAGTAGATAGTCGCATTTTAATGTTGGCAGCGGGGTAGATTTTGAATGAAGATCTTTTCATAGTTGTACATGTTGAATGCGTAAGAATTTGCTTAGCATTATAAACTGGTATTGTGCTGCTACCCGTTTGATTGTAAATACCCGTAAGAGTAGCGATTGTAAACCCTTATTTACCGAGAGAGGAGAAACTGAAATGATATAGGTGTAATATCTTCTGGAGTTAGTAAAGAGGCAGGTAAATATTCAAAAAAAACGACCTATTCTTTGATTTTATATTCAGCTAACCCAAGGTTTGGATGCTGGCTTCTGTCCTAAATTATCTTGTCAGCGATGGTTAGCTGATTAATCACCGTTGTTTTTTTACTTTTTCTTACAGCCAATACATAATCCACTTTTTAAGAATAGCCCTAGAAAATGGCTTAAGGGTAAGGGTGTTAAAAAATGCTCCAGGCGACGCTCGTAGCTCTATCCCAAACGGGTTTGGACAATACAGAATAGCCAGGAGAGACCGATGTTCGGTTCAGGGAAGTTGTTAAAAGAAGTTAGCCTTGCTTAGCAGCGAATGGGCTGCTAAACAAGGCAAGTGAAGAAGTGTAAAGTATGTATGCTCTATTCGTTATCGTTTCATCAACCTGATTACTTTGGAGGTATGTTGGTGTTTCATACTGAAGATGTAGATTCCTGGCGTTAATCCCTGGGTATCTACGAATTCATAGCGGTTATTGCCTTCCACGCCATCAATGGACTTGGTTTCAACCACCCGGCCTTGCATATCGGTTAATTGTACCGCTACTAGTCCTTCGCTCACCAGATCAAAGTCCACAAAGAAGTCTTGGATGAAAGGGTTAGGTCCGACCTTGTTAACCGTTAAACTGGCGGTTTCTTCCATAGTTTGGTCGGATGTAGTACCGGTACTAATTTCAGTACCCTGGCCGTCATTGTTGACTGATACAATCTTAGATACCGTAGTTTTCCCATCAATATCCGTTTGACGCAGGCGGTAGTAGATTAAGCCAGCTATTTTGTTCTGGTCAATGGCTTGGTAAGACAGTTTTTCGCTGCTGGTACCCGCACCTTTCACTTTTTGTAAGGCCGTAAACTTAGCCGCATCTGTGCTTTTTTCGATGGTAAAGAAGGCATTGTTTTCTTCCTGAGCCGTTACCCAGTTCAGTTCTACCCCTTTGGCTGTCTTTTGAGCAGTGAAGCTTACCAAGCGGATAGGAAGGGTGATATTGGAAAAACAGCCTCCGGTGGCGCAAGTAGTTGGCGGAACAAAACCACCAATGATACCTTTATTGCCTTTGTAAATCATCGTACCGCCAATATATAAGCGGGAACTACCATTTCCATCAGTAATGTTGCCCGTGGGGAAAATATTCACGCTACTGGTAGTACCCAAAATCACGTCATATGCATTAGAAAAGTTTAATAATCCCTTGATGTTGAGCACTTCGACACTAGCCAAAGCAAAAGAAACATTACTTGTGATGTTAACCGTTTTGTTAACCGGAATCTCTATAATATCTCCAGCGGCAGGTACTCTGGCAGCGGCTCCATTAGAGAGCGTCCAGGTAGCAGCTGTACTCCAATTGCCCCCATTCACCGCCGTAAGCGTGACAGTCGGGGCAGCCATAGCATCGCGGCTATTGCCCAGGTTCAGGAAGAGAAAGGTGCCAATAGAGACTACTATTACAATTAAAGCAACGCCGGTGACTATATACCTGGTAGATAGTCGCATTTTCATCTTAGCAGCAGGCTGAGTTCTTAATGATTGTTTTCTCATAGGAGTAAATGTTTTATCATGTCGCTTGTTTTAACATTGTTAACGGGCATTGTGCTGCTACCTGTTTTGATGTTTATTCACCAAGTTGCCCATTTGTAAGCTACTATCCGCAAGGGCTTCGTAGAGGATAGCCTTGATGGATGTAAGATATAGTTACCCTTATTTTAATAAGTGTTTTATCTTAAATATAATAAGGGTTTTATCTTATGAACTTCTCATTCATCGATGTTTTATTGGGTTTCATACGCCTATTTATAGGGCGTTTGGAATCTTATTCAATTACTTCCTTTTTTGCTTACTTACAAAAGAAGAACTCTTTTCTGGGTTGACTCATAAGAAGGACAAAATGTCCCTCACTTGGATGATTGGGGCATTTGTTGCCAAGCCTTAAGATGGAAAAGCAGTGTAACCTTGGCTTGTGGTTGAGCTTGCCTTACCAACTTTTGAAGAGAAACCCAAAGAGTTTAGGCTAGCGAATGGCTTGAGTGACCAGTGTTACAGGTGTACGGCCCGATGTTTTTTCACCTTTTTATTACAGTAGCTACATCAGCTCTCTTTCAGCACACAATAGCGAGGGTTATAGCAACTTGCTGAAACTGATTGGGGTGGGACTTTTTGTCGATATAGGGCTTATGCAAGGAAGGCTTTATGACAAAAAAAAGAGGGACTTGCTATAGGCAAGTCCCTCTTTTTTTTGTCATAAGATGCATAGCGCCGCTATTAGTAGGATATCGCAACGGTTGAATAATGCAATGGCTTTTCTATTTTAAAGAATATTCAATTTTGATCTGTGTTTTACCGTCTTTATCGGTATCAGCATCGGTCTGAGTGGCTACTTCAACCTCATTGACGTAGATTTTTCCTGATAAAGAAGCCATAGCTGCGGCATCTGCTTTTGCTTGTAAATTAAGTACTAAGCCACCTTTCTGATAAATAATTACTGTATCTCTAGTGCCAGTAAAGGGCGTTTTTACTGCTTTAGTAACGCTATTGCCATCATTGAACTTGAACTCGTTCACCGAAGTCCCAGTCACCACATACTTAACTGTATAGGTGGGACTGTCCTCGGCCTTTTTGCAGGCGCATACGACTACGCTTAAGAGCAATACGGTGAAAATTTTCTTCATAGCTGTTTGGTTAAATAGTTTCAAGCCAAAACTACGGCACGAGAAGGCTATATACTATTTCGGTATGAACAACGACTTACCTCCGTACTAAATACCTATTATTAATGCGAATCAAGAGTTGGAATGTAAAAACTGCCCTATTAGTGGATTCAG
>JAZKGK010000182.1:3263-11368 GCA_040385915.1 Bacteroidota bacterium | reverse complement strand
TAGCCAAAAGGTCCTGTGTACCGGACTACATAATAAAGTTCTTCGTTCATAGTCATGTTGAGGTTAGCGTAAGGCACCAAATCCACTGCCCGTTAAATCACCCAGGCCGACAGTCCAAGCAAAATGCAAGGCTTCTGGAGTCCCTTCTAGAATAACTGGACACTCACTGCCCTTGTGCGCAATATTTTTAATCGTGATTTTCCGGGTACGTGCTTTTGGGTAACTGCGGTCAAACGAAACGCGGACGTTCAGATCATCTCCCTGATAGCCCGCTCCGGCCAGCTTTCGCTTTAAAGACTGGGTAACTACTTCATCAGACTCAGGGTTTTCCCAAAGTAAATATTCTTTACTGCCATCAGCACGCTTGCGGCGGATAAGGATAGCCGAACCGTCCGTATATAAAGAAGAGAGTTCCCCAAAAACAGGTGTAGGTTGCTCTCGGACTTCTACTACACGCATACCGTAGGCTACTTCGGGTTGATCCAACAATCCGCGAACGAGCTGGCGGGCTTTGTCTGAATCATGGAACGAAAGATTCCAGGTAGCCCCTTGTGGAAAGTGTAAGCCTTTATTCCTTTCTTTCCCTCCCTGAAGCCAGCCAAAACTATACAAGCTAGTTGCATCGTGCAGCGTATTATTCGGGCCAAGCCATTTGTGCAAAGCTCCTGTGAGTTGGTACAGGTGGTTGAAGGGTACCGGCTCAGTATTGGGGGTTAGGATTAGTTGAAGTCGCATGAGGTGTTAGTGATTTAATAAGCCAAAGATAAAACTGGGACTGCGCCAGAATGTGTCGTAAAAAGAAAATACCCGAAGGTGCGATTGATTAAATTTTAATAAACAAATACTAATGTATTTCAATACCCGAAGGTGCAATTCAATAGAGTTCTAGCAATCCATTGTGTGGATTTTGAAGAAAATTGTCTATTTCTGAAAATTTACTTTTTAATAAATGTGCAATGGATTGAGTTGTGGCATTTCCAATTCGTATCCAGATTATCTTAGGGGGAGGGCCGTATAAGTTGAGCAAATGGTAAAAATCGGCATCTTTTGTTAAAATGATTCCTCTTTTTGAAGCTGCAAAAGACCATATCACATCATCATTCTTCGCTTCAAAACCCAATTCTTTCACGTGATAGACATCGGTAAACTGGCCGAATACCATATCCCGCAGCCTATAGGATAGATTATTATCAATGATTATATAAGACTTGTTATCCATATCTTTAATTATTAGAAAACTAAAGATAGAATAAAATTTTAAACTAATACTAATGTCGGATAAATAAGTGTATTTTACTAAAAATAAAGCTTGTATTTGTCAGTTTAGATAGTGATTAACTTTTTCTTTTCGGCATCGGCTGCATAAGCTAAGCTAGCTAGTATGTCTTCGCGGGTAAGTTCTGGAAAATCATCGATAATTTCTTCTATAGTCATTCCAGCAGCTAAATAACTAAGAATGTCGTATACTGTAATCCTCAAGCCTCGAATGCAGGGTTGGCCACTTCTTTTTCCAGGCTCAATTGTAATGTGTTTCTGGTAATCAATCATATGATTTTTGACAATTGGAATAGTATAAGCTTACGAAATATACGGCTAATTCACAAAATTGTCTCATCACTATTATAGTATTTCCTGGCCATATGCTTGGCTCGTTCAGTTATTCGCTGTCGCAGTTGGGTTGGCTCTAGCACTTCTACCTCCTCCCCATAAGCCAGAATTTCGCGTTCTAATTCATGGTTAAGCACAACCATCAGTTCAAAATCAACCGTATGCGCTGTTTCTGTACCCTTTAATGGGCGCTGGCTGGAATGCAGTGGTAGCGACTGAACGTACTGGGCTTCTGAACGGCTAAAGCGCAAGACTACCTTTTCGGGCTCTTGATCCGGTTGGCAGGTAACGCCGATGGTATGTTGGCGGTGAGAACGGTTATAGGCGAGGCGATCTTTTTGCGCAAACTGGCCAGTAAGCCGGAGGTTGCGAACTCTATCCAGTCCGAAAGTGCGAAGTTGATTAGCGTTTACATCCCAGCTATCGAAGTACCAACGGTTGCGGTACTCAAAAATCAGCTTGGGTTCGACGAGTCGGGGAGTCGTCTGTCCGGTAGTGTACGAAAAGTAGTCGAATGCAATCGCTCGACCACTGCGTAGGGCATCCCAAAGCAAAGGCAGCAATTCTGCGCCGATAAACTGATCATTGCGTTCGAGTTGCAGGTAGCGGCTCACACCTCGCTGTCCGTCGACCGCTGAACCGAGAAAAGCTAAGCGTTCGCGCCGTTCAAGCAGTTCAACAAAAGCGTCGAAATCAGCCAAATCTTCATCTGTGGGTATGTTCAGATAATATCCTTTACGGTGGTGGTCTTGAAGAATTACTAACCCATATAAGTCCTTAATGGCCTTTATGTCGCGTTCGAGCGTACGCTTGGAGGTCTGGAAGCCTTCGTCTGTCAGTTCATCCAGGAGCTTTTGCTTGCTTGGGTATAAGTACGGCTGGCGTACCCGTCTAATGAGGGAGAGATGGCGATGCAGCGTGGCAGGTTGGTTCATGCATCAATGTAAACTGATTTGCGCAGAGTCCTAACACATGGAACAGTAAATTTCTTAGACCCTAACCCAAGGGTTCCAAACCCTTGGAGGGTTTCGCTTGGAGGGTTTCGTATTAAACCACCACGCGTTCTTCCTGCTGCTGGTGTTGCCACATGTCCTGAAATATCAAGCTACCACGGCGCAACTGTTCCAGCGTACCTTCTTCTATTATCTGCCCGTTTTGCATAACATACACATAGTCAAACTGGCTGAGTAGGTGCAGGCGGTGTAGCGACGATACTACAGCTTTATTGGCCATGGTGGCAAATAACTTCTCGTAAATCTGCGCTTCTGTACGCGGGTCTACGCTGCTGGTGGGCTCATCGAGCAATACGAGGGTGCTGCTACGGGCGGCCAATATGCCACGAGCCAGTGCCAAACGCTGTTTTTGACCACCCGAAAGGTTGACCCCTTTTTCCTGAATGTGAGTGTCTAGCCCTTGCGGCAGTTGCCTCACGACATCCGCAAAGTGCGCCGCCACACATACGTCCATCACTTCCTCTGCACTGAAAGGCAAGCCTAGTGTTATGTTGTAGAGGATCGTATTTTCAAATATTTCGGGTTCCTGTGGGAAAAGCGTCACTGTATCGGCAATACTACTGAAATCGTATTTCGACTGGCCGTCTACTGTCAGGCAAGCACCAGGCTGAGGCGAATATAAACCGCGTAATAAAGCTAGTAACGTGCTTTTCCCACTGCCACTTTCGCCAATTAGCGCCACGCGTTGTCCTCGCTCAAGGCGTAGCTGCAAATCGTGTAAGCCGCCACCAGAGCGGTGCTTGGTTTGGGAAGATTGGCTTCGGGTAAAATTCAGGTTCGCTATCTGAATCGTTTGCCACTGCTGAGGCAAAGCGATAGTAGCTTCGGGCAAGTGTTGTTTCTCATACGCATCCCCAATCTGGCGGGCGGCCTGCACATCGGTATTGTACTGCACAATTTGAGTATACTGGTTAGCGATGTCATTGAACACACTCGTAAATTGATTGACATAGCCTAGTAAGATCACCAGTCCACCAATGTAAAAGGTTTCACCCGGCAGCCAGTGCTGATACACGTAGCCTACTGTGATGACAGCGTAAATCAAGCCCACCAACATCTGCGCCGTAAACCATTTCCATTCGTTAATGACCACGTTGCGTCGGAAAGCTGGAAAAACGTCCATTACTTTTTGCATAAAGCTGGCCTCCATGCGCTTCTCTAGCCGAAGGGTAATAACCGTAATAATGTTAGAAAGGCTATCGAATAGCGTAGAAGACGCTACGTTTTCGCGTTCATTGACTTCTTTTAACGATTGGATGAAAGGTTTGTCGAAGCGGAAAATTACCCAGATGGTAAAAATGCCCAACAATACGCCAATAAGACCAAAAACGGGCGAAAAGTACAGCATGGCTGCGAAAGAAAAGACAAACTTAGAAAAAGCGTGCAGGTACATGAAGCCGTTTTGGAAAAAGTTCTTCAGCGCTTCATAACCCTTGCGTAGGCGGTTGATGGTAGCACCACTGTGGTGATCCTGATGCCATTTGACAGGCAAGTGCAGAATTTGATGATATAACTCGTCCAGAAAGTTTCGGCTAAGGTTAAAGGCCAGTTGGCGCTCCATCACCCGAGCAGGTCCATGAAAACACCATTCCAGCAGGCGCAAACCCAAGAAGCCACCAACATAGAGCCAGGCATACGACATCACCTGGGCGCCTTCGCGTTGCAGTGAATTAACAAACCACCCGTACAACAGCGGATGTATGGCAGCTAGGATATTGGCTAAAGCAAACAGCGCATATACCAGCACATAACGTTTGCGCTCCCGCCGGGCGTATTGCCAGGCAGTACCAAGTAGGGAAAGATAAGGGTTGGGCATGCGTAATAAAATATAGTAGGCGTAAACTGTATGGAGATGGGAAGCGCGGTAAATACATGGGTTTTAGCTAAGGCAAAAATAAGTAAAAAGACCTCAATCGAAGAGTTATATAATGAGCCCGATCTTACATCAATGCATTAGAAGAGAATTTTAATCAGGGAAAACTATCAATGGTTACCTTTTTCTTTTGACTACTTTTTCTTGGATAAGCTAAAATCTGCAACATTAAGGGCTTTTTACTAAGCACTTACCCCAAATCACTACGAATCCAACAAATATTCCTCGGCACTTTTTGGTAAATCCATATCCCTTCTAGTTACTTTTTTCTTAACAGAGTCATTAAGTAATAAATCACGTACTATTTAACTTTTTGCCTATAAAGTGCCTTTATCTTTGATAATATTCAATTTATTTTTCACTATTCTAATATAAATCACTTACAGCAAAACTAGCATTCCCATGAAAAATTCAATCAGCACAATTGTTTTTTGCGCTTTATTCTTTTCTGGTACAGCCAAAGCCCAGGATTATAAATTCCACTCTTTGTTCGTATATAATTTCACCAAATACATTCAGTGGCCCGAGTCGGCTCAATCGGGCGACTTCGTGATTGGCGTATTCGGTAACTCAGCTATTACAAGCGAACTGGAAAAGCTAGTTGCTAACAAAACCGTAGGAGCACAGAAGATCGTTGTCAGAAAGGTTCATTCTATAGCTGAAGCAGACAAGCTCCAGATCTTATTTATTCCACAAAATAAAAGCAAAGAATTCGACGCCATTCAGCAAAGCCTGAAAGGTAAGCCAGTACTGCTAGTGACCGAAAAAGATGGCTTTGGCAAAAAAGGCAGTGGCATTAACTTCGTTATTCTAGACGGAAAAATGCGCTTCGAACTGAACCTGGCCGCGACCCAAATGGCAGGCCTGAAAGTATCCTCACAACTAAGCAGCCTGGCTATGTTATAGAACGTTTACTACATGCGGCATCAGCCAAGAAGGCCAACCTCAACGGGTTGGCCTTCTTTAGTTTTAACCAGTGCAAGCCACTAAGCCTGGGATTGTCTGGTGGTTTTTGTGTAAGTATAAGGCCAGCGACGTGCCGAAGTGAAAACTTTTTTCACGCTGAGACAGATAAGAGCCAAAATCTTTGACTAAAATTGACATTCACTCCAGTCAAAGTGAGATAGGTAGCCAGGTAATCACGCATAAACGCGCCTCTCCTTCATGCTTTGTCTGAATAAATTGCGTTATTTACCCCATGATTATTGAACCTGCCAACCGTTTAAAGCATATACAAGAGTACTATTTTTCGGTTAAATTGAAAGAAGTAAAAACTCTACAAGATGCTGGTAATGACATCATAAACCTGGGCATAGGAAGCCCGGATTTGTATCCCTCCAACGAAACCATTCTTGCCCTCATCTCCTCAGCCCAGCGCAAGGGAAGCCACGGCTATCAATCATACAAGGGCATTGCGCCTTTGCGGAAGGCTATCACAGATTGGTATTCAAAAGTATACAGTGTTACTTTAGATTCCGAGTCTGAAGTGCTTCCCTTGATTGGCTCCAAGGAAGGAATCACGCATATTTCGCTGGCGTTTCTGAACGAGGGCGATGAAGTATTGATTCCGGAATTGGGCTATCCTTCGTATCGCTCCGTGACTGAAATGGTGGGAGCCAAAGCGCGAATTTATCCCTTAGTAGAAGAGAACAACTACGAGCCCGACTGGAATTTTCTGGCTCAGGGAGATTTCAGTAAAGTGAAAATGATGTGGGTCAATTATCCGCACATGCCTACGGGTGCGCCAGCCAATATTCAGCTTTTTGAACGTCTGGTTGCCTTTGGTCATAAAAACCGGATTTTGATCTGCCACGACAATCCCTATAGTTTGGTATTGAATGAAAGCAAGCCCATTAGCTTACTTTCGGTAGAGGGCAGCCGGGAAGTTTGCCTGGAATTGAATTCTATGAGCAAATCGCATAATATGGCAGGCTGGCGGCTAGGTTGGGTCAATGGAGCCAAAGCATACATCGATACCATTTTAAAGGTAAAAAGCAACGTGGATTCCGGCATGTTTTTGCCCTTGCAGGAAGCTGCAGTAGTGGCTTTGCAGAATTCCGAAGCATGGCACCAGGAAAGAAATGCCATTTACCGGAAGCGGCGAGAAAGTGCCTACCACATTCTGGATCAGCTTGAATGTGTGTATCGCAAAGACCAGCAAGGCATGTTTGTCTGGGCCAAGGTGCCTGAAAAAATAAAGTCGGTAGAAAAACTGGTCAATTATTTACTCTACCAGCAGCACGTTTTTATCACGCCAGGCTTTATTTTCGGCGAAAAAGGCGACCGCTTCATCCGCATTTCGCTTTGCACACCCGAAGAAAGGCTGCAACAGGTCATAGAACGATTTCAACATCTAGATTTGTCAGATATATAAGCTGTGAGCTCAGAGCCATCAGGTTTGAGTTTTCATTGAATAGAATGATTTTATATCAAATAATCCAAAGCTAATAGCTGATGGCTCAAGGCTTATAGCTCAACGCTTAATAAAAAAAGTATGAAAATATGTATTGTGGGTGTTGGATTACTGGGTGGATCACTGGCATTGCAGGCCAAGGAAAAAGGGCTTGTCGAAAAGGTGGTTGGGGTAGATCATAGCCATGCACACCTGGAAAAAGCCTTGCATCTGGGTATTATCGACGAAATAAGTTCGCTGGAAGAAGCCGTAAGAAACACCAACCTGGTTATTCTGGCTACCCCGGTAGATGTGGTCTTGCATCAGCTTCCTACAGTGTTGGATCTGGTGGCAGATGATACCATCGTAGTAGATTTGGGCTCAACCAAAGGCATCATTTGTAAAGCTGTCGAAAATCACCCCAAACGGAGCCAGTTTGTAGCCGCTCACCCCATTGCGGGGACGGAGAATTCCGGCCCGGAAGCCGCGTTTCCCGGACTGCTGAAACGCAAAGTCATGATCCTCTGTGACAAAGAAAAAAGCAGCAATAGAGCGTTGACAACCGTTGTTTCCTTGTGCCAGCAGTTGGAGATGCAACTGAGTTTTATGAGTGCCGAAGAACACGACCTGCATTTGGCCTACGTTTCTCACCTAAGCCATATCAGCTCCTTTGCCTTAGGAGCTACCGTTTTAGATAAAGAGAAAGACGAAAAGAGTATTTTTGAAATGGCTGGAAGTGGATTCTCATCTACCGTGCGTTTGGCCAAGAGCTCGCCGAATATGTGGGCGCCTATATTTACGCAAAACACCGAAAATATATCCCGCGCATTAGGTGCTTATATTCAGAAACTGCAATTCTTTAAAGAACTCATTGATAAGCAAGACGAAGCTAGCTCCAAAGAACTCATGAACCAGGCCAACGAAATAAGAAGAGTGTTGCAGGGCATTGATACGAAAATGGCTAACCCCTAAGTCACGAAGTTTTATCTACCGTTCATAACCCAAAATCAGTGCGCAGATACGCACTGATTTTTTTGCTTGTTTTGTGGCAAAAAAAATAATTTGTTTACAAATTGCCACAAAGTTGTGGCAAAAAAATTGTGGCAAAATAAATTGCCACGAAAAAATTGCCACAAGGTTGTGGCAATTTGTAAATCATAAGAAAATTTTGCCACAAAATTTCACAGCGTTAAGTTATGCATGCAAGCAATATCATTAC
>JAZKGK010000182.1:0-3163 GCA_040385915.1 Bacteroidota bacterium | reverse complement strand
CAGGCAGACAAGAATAGCGCATTAAACCGACTGCCTTTGCAACTCAAAATAGTAGCCTTACAAGCCTCCCTCCAGGAAGCCCAACAATTGATAAGCAATCCGTTATAAAGAAGCCCTACTTTTTTAAATCATAAATGAAGTGAGTATTCTTTCAAACGCTTGTAAAAATAATCCTGGTGCTTACTGGCAGGAGAGTAACTTTTTTTAAACTTGCCCGTACACATCCTCGGTAAGTCCTGACCAGCTATTTCCTACATACCTAATTACTCCTTAAGTTTTTTAAGCAAGCGAAATTTACTTTTTTTGAGGAGTTTATGTAGCGTTGGCTGAAACCTTTCACATCGCCCAACAAGCCTATAATTCTACAGAGAACAATGGCTCCACTTGTCTATACAAACGCAATCAACTCAGTACTTTTACCAATGCTTTTTTTAAAATATAGTAAAGTGTTTAGCTGGTAAAAGAGCTGATTCTAGCTGTTTGTAAGATCAACATATATTTTTCCTTCTGGAAATAAGCAGAATAAATCAAATGGGTTTGTTCTGCTTATTTTTAAATACAGAATCGGATAAATTATGTCTACATTGAATCGCTATAAAACGTACTGATTTAAAACCTAATTCCTATCAGCCTAATTACTAATATCTAATTAGTAATAATGATTTGACATGTCAAAAACTAAAAAGCCAACACATTCTTGAATGGATGCATACAAAAATGATGGTGTTCAGGAAGCAGACAATCTGCTCGATACCAAAGAACTACTGCGGGTTCTGACAGAAGTAAAAAACGGGAATTTTTCCGTCCGGATGCCTATTGACCACTATGGGATTAACGGAAAAATTTGCGATACCCTTAACGACATCGTCGAACTGAACGAGAAGATGATGCTCGAATTTACCAAGGCTGGCAACACCATTGGTAAGCAAGGAAAACTCACCCAGCGCCTCGAATTGCCCAATGGCCGAGGTGCCTGGCACACGGGGGTAGATTCCCTCAACACCCTCATTTCCGATTTGGTACACCCTACCATTGAAATTGCTCACGTAATTAGCTCGGTGGCCAAAGGAAACCTGTCTCAGCAAATGCCGCTGGAAATTGGAGGCCATGGCCTGCAAGGAGAGTTTTTGCGGATTGCCAACGAGGTAAACGACATGGTGAAGCAGTTGAACCTGTTTTCCATGGAAGTGACCCGCGTAGCGCGCGAAGTGGGTTCGGAAGGCAAACTCGGCGGACAAGCCAAAGTAAAAGGCGTTGCCGGGGTATGGAAAGATTTGACTGACTCCGTAAATCAGATGGCGGGTAACCTGACGGCCCAGGTACGGAACATTGCCGAAGTAACCACTGCTGTAGCCAAAGGCGATTTATCGAAGAAAATCACGGTAGATGTAAAAGGGGAAATTTTGGAATTGAAAAACACCATCAACACGATGGTGGATCAGCTCAACTCCTTCTCCTCTGAAGTAACCCGTGTGGCCTTGGAAGTAGGTACGGAAGGAAAACTAGGCGGACAGGCACAGGTGCGCGGGGTAGCTGGTACGTGGAAAGATTTGACTGACTCCGTCAACCAAATGGCTGGCAACCTAACGGCGCAGGTACGAAACATTGCCGAAGTAACCACTGCTGTAGCCAAAGGCGATTTATCGCGCCAGATTACGGTGGATGTGAAGGGCGAGATCCTGGAATTAAAAAATACGATCAATACCATGGTCGATCAGCTCAACTCTTTCGCCTCCGAAGTAACCCGCGTGGCCTTGGAAGTAGGAACGGAAGGAAAACTGGGCGGACAAGCGAAAGTAAAAGGTGTAGGAGGAACGTGGAAAGATTTGACTGACTCCGTAAACCAGATGGGTAGCAACCTGACGGCGCAGGTACGGAATATTGCCGAAGTAACCACCGCGGTAGCCAAAGGCGATTTGTCTCGGAAAATTACGGTAGATGTGCGCGGGGAGATTCTGGAATTGAAAAACACGATCAATACGATGGTCGATCAGCTCAACTCCTTCGCCTCCGAAGTAACCCGCGTAGCCCGCGAGGTGGGTTCAGAAGGCAAACTCGGTGGACAAGCAACCGTAATAGGGGTTGGTGGTGTGTGGAAAGATTTGACCGATTCAGTAAACCAGATGGGTAGTAACCTTACTGGCCAGGTACGGAATATTGCTGAAGTAACCACTGCCGTAGCCAAGGGCGATTTGTCCCGGAAAATTACCGTGGATGTGAAAGGCGAGATTCTGGAATTGAAAAACACCATCAACACAATGGTCGATCAGCTCAATTCTTTCGGCTCGGAAGTAACCCGCGTAGCACGAGAAGTAGGATCGGAAGGCAAACTTGGTGGACAAGCCAATGTGCCGGGCGTGGGTGGAACCTGGAAAGATTTGATGGACAGCGTAAACAATATGGCGGGTAACCTGACTTCTCAGGTTCGGAATATTGCCGAAGTAACCACTGCCGTAGCCAACGGTGACCTTTCGCGGAAGATTGCGGTGGACGTGAAGGGAGAAATCCTGGAGTTGAAAAATACGATCAACACAATGGTAGACCAGCTTCGGGGCTTTGCTTCCGAAGTAACCCGCGTAGCCCGGGAAGTAGGAACGGAAGGAAAGTTGGGCGGGCAAGCCAATGTGCAAGGTGTGGCCGGAACCTGGAAAGATTTGACTGACTCCGTCAACCAAATGGCTGGCAACCTGACTGCCCAAGTACGGAATATTGCCGAAGTAACCATAGCCGTGGCTAATGGCGATTTATCGAAGAAAATCACGGTGGATGTACGGGGGGAAATCTTGCAATTGAAGGAAACCATCAATACGATGGTGGATCAGCTTCGAGGTTTTGCCTCCGAAGTAACCCGCGTAGCGCGGGAAGTAGGTACGGACGGAAAACTGGGTGGACAAGCCTTCGTACCAGGTGTGGCCGGAACCTGGAAAGATTTGACTGACTCGGTCAACCAAATGTCCGGCAACCTGACTTCTCAGGTTCGGAATATTGCCGAAGTAACCAAGGCAGTAGCCAGCGGCGACCTTTCCAAAACGGTCAGTATCGATGTGAAAGGCGAAATCCTGGATCTGAAGAATACCATTAATACGATGGTAGATCAGCTCAACTCGTTTGCTTTCGAAGTAACGCGGGTAGCACGGGAAGTAGGAACGGAAGGCAAGCTCGG
>JAZKGK010000181.1:0-7506 GCA_040385915.1 Bacteroidota bacterium | reverse complement strand
TAATCAATCAGGGCAATCCATATGTCAAAGTAGCCAATCTGACGAATGCCAAATACATGCGCGAATGGCTTGTTAAACCACCTATCTATCCAATGAAAAAAACACTTTTTCTGGTTTGTCTTCTGGTATCGATTTGCTTGATCAATGTTTCCTGCAAACCCCGACAATCCACTTTCGCCAAGCCGCCTGCTTCCATACCAACGGGTAAGCCAACCTTTCAAAACCCTATCCTAGACCAGGACTTTCCGGATCCTACCGCAATTATGGGAGGCGATGGTTGGTATTATGCCTACGCAACCCAATCCATCAGCAAAGGCGATACCTTCAACATTCAGTTAGCCCGCTCCAAGGATTTGGTTCAGTGGGAATACCTGGGCGATGCCATGCCCCAAAAACCGGCCTGGGCTAGCCATACCCAGAAGTTCTGGGCTCCTCACGTTCTTCACGATAGCATCACCAAGAAATATTATATGTATTTTTCTGGCAGGCCGAATGGCAAGGATGGGCTTTGCTTGGGTGTGGCAGTTGCCCATGCGCCTCAAGGCCCTTTCATAGCTGAAAAAGAACCTTTTCAGTGCGGAGAAGGCTTCGTCAACATTGATCCGGTGGCATTCGATGACCCCAAGTCGGGCAAACACTTGTTGTATTGGGGATCAGGTTTTAAGCCCATCAAGGTGCAGGAATTGAGCGCAGACCGTTTGCATTTTGCCCCCGGCAGTAGCCCGAAAGACGTTGTTTCGCCTGGAAAAGACAAGGATTACAGCATCTTGATTGAAGGAGGCTGGGTGAGTTACCGGAATGGAAAATACTACCTGTTTTATTCCGGCGACAATTGCTGCGGCGACAAGGCGCATTACGCCGTGATGGTGGCCCGTGCCGACGACCCTTTCGGTCCTTTTGAGCGCTTAGGAGAAGCCAACGGAACAGGAAACAGTGTCATTCTGGAGCAGAAAACGCATTGGCGCGCTCCCGGCCACAACTCCATCGTAACCGATCGCGCGGGTAACGACTGGATTGTTTACCATGCCATTGCGCCAAAAAATCCGACCCTGGGAGGCGATTCCATCAAGGGCGACCGGCACGACCGGCGGATTATGCTAATGGATCCAATTGTGTACAAAAATGACTGGCCGGAAGTGGCTGGTGGAGAACCATCTATTGGAGCTATCAGCCGCCCAGTGGTGAAATAAAAGGAATTTCCTAAAAGATATAGGAATTGCGTTGGCACAGTGTATACTTACGTTTCTAATTTGGCAGTATTCACTTATCATTTCATCTCAATGAATCATCCTCGACGCACATTTCTGGGTTCACTGGCTAGTTTAGTAGCCCTTGGCTGGCTATCTGAAGCGGAAGCCTTGGCGGGTACACCTGCAACCAATCGCCTCCCTATTGCCTCCAACCAGTATTCCTGGATCACATTTTACCAGCGGCAAGGGCACGATTGGTTTACCAACCTGGATGCTTCTCTGGCTGAGTTTGCCAAATCGGGCATTGTTGGCTACGAACCTTTGGTCAATACCCCTGAAGAATTACAGGCATTGGCACCTTTGATAAAGAAACATGGGCTCGAAATGCATTCGTTGTATGTTAACAGCACTTTGCACAAAGCCGAAGAAGCCGACAAAAGCCTGAAACAAGTGCTGGCCATTGCCAAGGTTGCCCAGGCATTGGGAATAACCATCATGGTCACTAATCCGAGCCCAGTCCGCTGGGGCGGTTCTGAAGACAAGACAGATGCTGAACTCGACGAGCAGGCGAAGAATTTAAATACATTAGGGGCGGGACTTCGGCAGCATGGCATTACGCTAGCTTATCATAACCACGATCCAGAAATGCGGCAGTCAGCACGGGAGTTTCACCACATGATGCTCAGTACCGAGCCGAAAAATGTATCGTTCTGCCTGGATGCCCACTGGGTATACCGGGGCGCAGGCAATTCGCAAATAGCTCTGTTTGACATTGTGCAGCTGTATGGCAAGCGCATTGCAGAGGTGCATCTTCGGCAGTCGAAGAATGGAATCTGGAAGGAAGTATTTGAGGAAGGCGATATCGATTACGCTCGGCTAGCCAACGAGCTGTTAAAGTTAAAAATTCGCCCCAATCTGGTGCTGGAGCAATGCGTGGAAACAGAGTCTTCCAATACCCTAGATGCTTTAGCAGCTCACCAGCAAAGCCTACGCTACGCCTCCCGCGTGTTTTCGGCCTTCACAAACAAGTAAGTAAATAACATCGCTTATACCAGGATCAAATCATATACAGCAACGCCGATTGACTGTCGATTATATGGCGGAGAGTGGTATGATCCAGGATTTCGGCCGTAGCATCGCGCACCTTCACCATCAAAAGTCGGATGGAGCAGGAGTCTGGTTTCTTGCATTCCTGGCAGGGCTTAAAAGCCGTTCGGCTGGCGCAAGGAGTAAGAGCCAAGGGGCCGTCAATCACGCGAATCACCTGCCCAATTGATATGGCTTCAGCATCCTGGCGCAGCGCATACCCACCTCCCTTGCCACGTTTGCTGATAAGGATGCCTTGGTTTTTCAATTCTAACAAAATAGTTTCCAGGAATTTACGGGGTATTTTCTCCTGTTCGGCTATTTCAGCAATGCCAGTAGAATCCTGATCCGCATGTTGGGCTAGAAAAGTAAGGGCCTGGAGCGCGTACTTGGCTTTTTTAGAGAGCATATAAGTATAAAGATTTGCACAATAGTTAATTATCTAGGCACTAGACGCTTATTATCTTTCTGTAATGCGACTTGAGGAAGGCTAACGATATCTCGCCTGAATGCAAATATAGTCTATAGAATTAGTAGAAATAAATAATTATTGATTTTTTTGCCCAATTCCATTCAAAATTCGCTCTATAAAATGCTTTTCAAATTTTTTATATAATTTCTATAGAATTAATAGGAATTAGTTTGCGAAATACAATTTTCATTCTAGATTTGCATCATTATCTCATAAATACGTAGCTATTTCAGCTTGGAATAGGTTTATAGAGAAGGGGGAAGAGAACAGGCTTAATGCACCTCTAGCAACCTTCGGCCTAGTCGAAAAGGTGCTAATTCCTGTCCTTAGTATTGGGAAATATACATGTAAAAACAATGAAAGAACCATTGATAATGAGTAATCCAAAGGCACTACTTCCCCATTCTTCTACTCAGCTTGTTTATTCCACTTTGCTTCCTCTTTTAGTATACACCCTGCGTTGTTGTCGCTAGACCTACTCCATAAATAAGGTTTTCATTCCCAACAATTCAGGTTTCACTGGTCTGACTAGCAGGCATCTGCCTTCCCTATTCTGCCAAAATTATTGTTCTATACTCAGCTTACAATGATGGAAGATATAAGCAATCGCTCGGCCAAATGGCTTAGCTACAGTTATTTAATTGCCAGTTTGGCATTAAACAGTCAACGTGCAAATGCCACGATACAGCGGCCAATAGCCTTTAAAAAATCGTATGAAATTCGGGGTACTGTCAGTCTGCGGGAAATTTATGGTGGCGATGGCACTTTCGAATCGGCCATTACCGGCGCAGATCTGAGCTTACTGGATCGGGAGGATTTTGTACGAATGATTTTGCTGAATCGCTTTAAGGTAACAGCTACCGTGCTCGATAAGCAATACGGAGGTTCGAAGCCAGTGGGAAAAGTTACGCTCACAGCCAACGATTTTAACGCGTACGAATTCAGCTTCCTGATCACCGACTTGCCTGAGGAAGAGCCTATTGTTGTCGAAGTGGAAGTACCAGCGGAGCTAGCACTCGATTCCTACCAAAGCAAAATATTCCAGGCAGTTGGCTGGACCGGCATTGCCATTCTTACCCGCGACAAGCCCAAGCTGGAAGCTGCCAATTTTTCGATGCATGTCAGCCAAAAATAATTACCAATAAACATTAATCCTTTAGCCACTTAAATCAGTTTAAACCACATGAAAAATCTAACATTCAGCGCATTAACATTATTTACCTTTGCAATATTTGCCTTCACTCCGGCTACCGATAAGGGAAAAGAAAAGGACAAAGGCAAGACCCAAATCAATGCAGTAATCAGCTATAAAGTAGATCCCAAGAAGAGTAACATCGTTTGGACAGGTAAAAAGGTGACTGGCGAACACCAAGGAACCATTGCCGTTTCTAATGGCACATTATCGGCCAAGGACAAGACATTGACCGGCGGCAGTTTTGAGTTTGATGTGAATTCCATTACCGTTACTGATATAAAGGATCAAGCACAGAATGCCAAGTTGGTGGGGCATTTGAAAAACGATGATTTTTTTGCAGCAGCCAAGTATCCCAAAGCCAACTTCATTATCACGTCCGCTACGCCCAAGGGTGGGAATAATTATGACATCAAAGGCAAACTCACCATCAAAGGCATTACCAACGAAGTCGCTTTCCCTGCCATTGTCACTTCAGATGCCAATAACCTAACGGCCAAGGCTAAAATTACGGTAGACCGGACTAAATATGATATCAAATTCCACTCAGCCAATTTTTTTGAAAACCTCGGCGACAAAGCCATTGCTGACAACTTCGATCTGGACGTAACCCTGGTTTCTGCTAAGTAAGAAGTCAATAGGTTTGTTGCTGTCATTTCGACTAGGATTTATCTACATCAATAAGTGTTTGAAATCCAAAGGCGTGATGCTTGGTGGTGGACAAGAGCAGAACCGGCGACCAGACACAGAAAATGTAAGTGGCATTGTTGGTTTAGCAAAGGCGTTGGAAATAGCAAACCAGGAGAGAGAACTCAATCGAAAACATATAATAAGCTGGCTCAATGCTACAAACCCACCCAGAAGCTGGCCGCCTGCCAAGGTATTACTAGTACAACTGCATCGTTTTCATACAAGTGAAAGAACATTCTTAAAATAAAACGACTAACTGATGTGAAATACCGGTTCTTGGCAAGAAATTACTCCTTGTCTTAAACCATTAAGTTTTTAATATGAAAAAACACTTGACTGTTATTCTTATTTTGGTCTGTCTAAGTTCAGCAAAAGCACAGTTTCCAACTATTACATTTGATCAAGTAGTTGCATTAAAACAAAAAACAATAATTGTTATTGTGGAAGAGGAAGATCCAGATATTGTCCTTAAGCTTTCTAAGAAAAACCCAGAAAAACTTCAAACCTACCGCGATAACATTTTTGGGAAAAATATGGCATTAAGGTTTGCTATCGAAAACTACTGGAATTTCACTTCCGGCATGGAGTATAAAACTTATGAGGAAGCTTTCAAGCTGTATTCCAAAGACAGTAAACAGTATGCTTTCATTCACTTTGGTGTACACACTGAACAAGAAATGGTTCGGACAGGCCACTCCTTTAATGGTCAACCGGCAGGTTGGAGTAGAACAGGTTCAGGAACATCAGTTTATAATCCTTCCACCAGACGAAGTGAAACAAGTAACGTTATTTCTATCCTACAAATTTATGTGCCAGGAAAAGAAGTTATTCGCGTAAGTCTACCGAATATGTACCCATCGAAAGGAGATGCAGTTTACGGGATTCAGCAAATGCAATATATTTTGCGGTATGTAGAAGCAGACAAAGATGCCAAAGCTTATAAAGTATTATACTCAGAACCCGAAAAGTTAGCTCCAATGTTGAAAGGCAAAACACTTTTAATTGATAAGGATGACTTAGACCCAAAACTAGATGAACAGGAAATTAAAAAAGCATATCCATTTCCATTAAAAGTAGCTTCCTACGAAGAAATAGAAACGGCCATCATAAACAAAGAGCCAAACTATGCATTTGTTCAGATCGTACCGATGGATATGGGAAAGGGAAATGTAAATATATTTTTCATTTCTGGCATGGAAGATGGTAAAGTGTACGTGGCTGAATTTCCGAAAGTAGCATTTGGAGGAATAAATGGGATTGATATCAAAACCAACCAAAGAATTAAGAAAAAACACTTAGAACGATTTGCCGATTCTGTCGAATAAATTGAAGCTATGATTCATAAAAACGCCAGTATTGAGTGTTAAACAGCACTAGCATTTTTATATCTGTCTCTTGGCTGGTGATAATTTATAAGAGTCAGATTATTCATTCACACCTATGAAGACTCCTTGGAGATATAGGAGTTGCTATTTGAAGGCAAATGAAAACTTCCCTTTCTAACCTCTCAAAAGATACATTAGAGCGATTAGAGATTGAATTTATAGCAAACTTGCCCCATTTCCTGTAGTCGACAAAATTGAGATTGTTCAAATTGCTTCAGTCACTGAATTTTAAGGGCTGTAAAGCCGCATTTTTCTAAAATATGAGATAATACTCTTGGAGTAAAAGCTGGAAAGCGCGGGAATACTGGTTATCAACTTGGAAAATAGTCAGCTCTTCTTCTTTTATCAAAGCTGGGGAGCGGGAAAAAGTCAGGATAATCCGAAAGACGGAATGTTGAGCAGAATGTCGGATGGATAGCTGTCGAAGGGGAAACAGCCCAAAAGCCTTGGCCTTTTGGGTCAGAATACCAGCTTCATATATGGGCAGCAATACCTGAAACTCCCCTTCCGAGCTTAACAAGCGGTCTACTGATTGGAGTAATTCTTCGAACGAAAGGCTTTCGGTATGTAAAGCCGTGTTGCGGTCGGGCTGGGGAGAAAGTAAATGGTTTTGAAAAAAGGGTGGATTGCTGATAATAACGTCGTACAAACGATTTTGCTCAAGAGAAAATGCTTGAATAGACTGATCGAAGAGCTGGATTCTTTTAGCAAAAGGACTGGCGGCTACATTTTGCACTGCCTGTTGATACGCTTCCGGATTCACCTCCACTGCATCGAACTTGGCCTGGCTACGCTGAGCCGCCATCAATGCTAGCAGGCCGGTGCCGGTGCCAATGTCTAAGACGGCCTTGGCTTCGTTCACCGCTGCATAAGCGCCTAAAATACAGGCATCCGTACAGACTTTCATCGCGCACCGATCCTGTTGAATGACAAACTGTTTGAAGGTGAAATAATCTTTTGACAAGTAGAAAGCCTTTTATTATAATTTACTGAATCCACATACGCTGTAATCTATAATAGTTGCTGCTGAACAGTAACCTTTTAGCATTTAGTCAAACTCATTAGGTGGAATTTCCAAGGCAATTTTTCCTAACTCTGTATTTAATCCTGCTTTTAATGCAGCTAATCACCTTTCACATAGCCTTCATCAATAAGGAGCTTATCGCCGAGGGCGCTGGATACGGCTAGGACATCGCAGCGTTCGTTTTCTACGTTTCCGGCGTGGCCTCGCACCCACACAAATTTCACTTGGTGCTGTTTATATATATTCAAAAACCTCATCCATAGGTCGGCGTTTTTCTTTCCGGCAAATCCTTTTTTTACCCAACCAAATACCCATTTTTTCTCCACTGCATCGATGACGTATTTGGAGTCGGAATAGATCGTTACTTCGTGACCAGGTTCTTTAAGAGCCTCCAGTCCTTTGATGACAGCCAATAATTCCATGCGGTTGTTGGTCGTCAGCCGGAACCCTTCGGAAAGCTCTTTGCG
>JAZKGK010000180.1:0-2911 GCA_040385915.1 Bacteroidota bacterium | reverse complement strand
TAATTTCGGGGAGCAAGTTCGTCTTCTCTCTGGAATATCCTTGTCATTCGCCAGTAGAGCGAAGATGGTTTAAACTTATTGTGACACCCCTACTCAAAGAATACCCAAGTGATGTAGTGGTAATGCACCTCAACATAACCGATCGGATAGAGACCGAACAAAAGCTGCACGAAAGCGAACAGCATTACAAATCATTGTTTGAAAACCACCCCGATGCCATTTGTTCTATGGACCTGGCAGGCAACTTTTCTAGTGTAAACGCTATTTTAGCCACCAATATTGGCCTACCTGCCTGGGCCTTGCTCCACCAACCTTTGGTGTCCTTTTTGCCACCCGAAAACCAAAAAGACTTTCAGTATTTCTTTAGGCAGGCATGTAAAGGGAAGCCTCAGAATTTCGAAGTCACCATACATACCTGGAAAGTGAAGCCCATGGCAGTAAATATTACCAATATTCCAATTAAAATAAACGGGCAAATTACTGGTGTCTTTAGCATTATCAAAGATATTACGGCTAAACGCCGTGCCCAGAAGCTGCTTGTTGAGTCAGCTCAACGCTTGAATACGCTGCTGGACAGTATAACCGATGGCTTCTTTATGATCGATCACCGCTTTATCATTACCTATTTGAATAAAGAAGCAGAAAAGCTGCTAGATGTAAAACGGGAGGAGATTATGGGGAAAAACCTCTGGGAAATCTTTCCTGTGGAGGAGGAGAGTAAATATTTTTCGGAATACCATAAAGCCTTGCGCGAAAACGTACCAGTTCATTTTGAAGAGTTGTACGCTGAAAAAGACTTATGGACCGAAGTAAACGCGTATCCTTCCAAAGAGGGCTTATCTATTTACTTTAAAGTGATCAATGAACGGAAAAATGCCGAAGAAAGCTTACTGAAATACACCATTCAGCTAGAAAAAATCAACAGTGAACTAGATCAATTTGTCTACCGGACTTCGCACGATTTACGCGCTCCCTTGGTATCTATCCTTGGCTTGATTGACATTGCGCAGGAGGAGAGAAGCGAAACGCAAAAAAATGAATACCTGCGTCTGATGGCCAAGAGTGTACGCAAGCTGGATAAATTTATCCTGGACATTATTCACTACTCTAAAAATGCCCGAACGGACATTGTTATGAGCGAAATTGATTTTGGCTGGCTAGTGAAAGAAGCGCTGGACGATTTGAAGTACATGGACGAGTCGCAGGCAATTGCTATCCGCACCCATATTGAAGCATTGCCTGGATTTTATTCCGATCAAATGCGTTTATCAGTAATCTTGAATAACATTATCGCCAATGCCATTCGGTATCACGACCCAACCAAAGAGCAGCCATACATATCGATTAGTATCAGAAAAGAAGTTACAGGTATAGTAAACATCACCATCGAAGATAATGGGCAGGGCATTGCTGACAAACACCAAATTAAGATATTCGAGATGTTTTATCGGGCCAACGCTAACAACGTAGGGTCAGGCTTAGGTTTGTATATTGTAAAAGAGAGCCTCAAAAAACTGAAAGGCTCCATTCACGTAAATTCTAAACTTGGCCAGGGCACCACCTTCACTATTCTGCTGCCCAACTTGCACGAATAAACGGATTGGAAGAGGAATGTTTGCCTTATTTTTCTTTGCAATAGAGTAGCAAAGCTTGTCCAGCTTCGGGGTGATTTAGCTTTTGAGCCATTTTTAAGGCCAGACAACCTTCGTCGTTTTTAGCGTGGTTAATTTCTGCTAACCCAAGGGCGTAGTAGGCTTTGGCAAATTTGTTGTCCAGCTTCACCGCTTGTTGGAAGTCCTCGGCAGCCTGGTGAAAATCGCCCATCTGAAATTTGATATTGCCCCGATTGAAATACGCACTTTTGTCCTTGGGCGACAACTGGATGGCTTTGCTGAAATCGGCCATAGCCTCCTGATACCGTTGTAGCGTATTATAAACCGAGCCCCGATTCAGATAGAGCGCACTGGTATCGGGTTGCAGCCGGATGGCTTCGGTATAGTCGGTTAGTGCGCTGGGGTAGTCTTTCAGTTCGGTTTTGGTCAATGCTCGGTTATAAAAAGGCTTGTAGGCTGTAGCATTGAGTTTAATCGCTTGGTTATAATCGAGCAAGGCCTGGTCGTATTCTTTCAGCTCGAAATGAGCTACGCCCCTTGCATTGAATGCTTCTGTATTTTCCTCATCCTTTTCTACCGCTTTGTTCAAAAACGTGATCGCTTCCGCGAATTGGCCTTCCTTCATCAACTCGCGTCCTTTTTGCAAGAAAGCATCCGAAGATGTTGAACAGGCAACCAGCCCGCATAAGAACGATAATACCAGAAGTCGACAAGCCATAAATAAGGTTTTTCCGCAAAACTACCCCAGAACGCAGTGACAACAAAAGAGTAGTGGCTTTTTTGTGGCAATAGCAGTAGTAAGGGCTCAGGTAAGCGCCTAAAGATATTCTTTGTTAATACTCCGTTATTGCAACAATTAATATTAAAAAAATGCAGCAATTACTATATTTTGATTTGTGATTACTATATTTGCATACCTTCAGCAGCTTCCCATAGGTAGATCTAGACATGAGTGACTGTTTAGTCTGCTTGCAAACAATCTACAGGCTTATCCTAAATTTATACGATTTGAAAGTTTTGAGTCCAGTGATTGCAAGCTTACACCTATTTTCCATGGTTCCATCTTTAACTCCCTTTGCCGCTGGAATGAAGTAATACCTCCCCTGATTGTCCAACCGCAGTTTTTCTTTTATATAATATCACCCATTCTAATTAAGCTGGTAAGCATGCTTGCGTTTAGAACGTTTTGTCTGTAACCAACTGATTGGGAGCATAATGTCTAACATCTTTATTCTTAATACCTACTTTCTATGCAATTGAACACCTCTACTGCCAGCTTGGCATTAGTCCAGGCAAAA
>JAZKGK010000179.1:0-8107 GCA_040385915.1 Bacteroidota bacterium | reverse complement strand
AATAGCGGATAAGCTACTGCTACTCAATTTGCCAGACTTATGTATAAACGGTAGGGGTTTGAAACCCTTGGAAAGTTAGGAATCCAATAGCTACTCCCTCAAGTAAGTGCCTTTAAATCCAGTTCCCGCAGCTTGGGAGCCACTTTGGCGGTAACTCCTACCACTAGCAACGTCATACAGCCACCAAAAATCACGGACGGAACCAAGCCCATCAGCCGTGCTGCCACACCCGACTCAAACGAACCAATTTCGTTGGAAGAGCCGATAAAAATACTGTTTACTGCCGATACCCGACCGCGCATGTCGTCGGGGGTCATGAGTTGCAGAATGGTGGAACGGATCACTACGCTTACGGCATCCAATGCGCCACTTATCGCCAGCACTACCAGCGAAAGATAAAAGTTGGAAGAAAGGGCAAAGGCAATCATACAAGCACCGAAACCAGCCACATAGAATAGCAGCTTCCTGCCAGCATGTTCCATAGGCGGGCGGTGCGCTAAGAACAAGGCCATCAATACGGCACCCAGCGACGGAGCCGCTCGTAATATCCCCAGCCCTTCGGGGCCGATATGCAAAATGGTATCCGCAAAAATAGGCAACAGCGCCACCGCGCCACCGAAGAACACGGCGAACAAATCCAGCGATAGCGCACCCAGCACTACCTGGTTCTTGAAAACAAAGCGGATACCGGAAGCCAGTCTTTCCTGCAAAGTTTCATTCTTGTCACTCAAAATCAGCGGCTTGTCGGCAACAAAAGCCAGGCACACAAGCGATAGCGCAATCAGGGCAGCGACAATTCCGTAGGTAAGGGCATACGCCTGCGTAACCGCATCATCGGCCTTCATTCCGGTGGAAGTGTGATAACTTTCTAAAAACCCGTATAGCAGACCACCAATCGCTGGCCCAGCCACCGCAGCCGTTTGCCAAATAGTGCTGTTCCAGGCGGTAGCACTAGAATACAAATCCCGCGGAATGAGTTGAGCTAGCAAAGCCGAAAAAGAGGGGCCAGCAAAACCCCGGGCTACACCTGTGAGGCAAATGACGGCATAAATTGGCAGCGTGCCCAGGGCATCCAACGTGGCAGATAAGTGCAGCGTAAACAGGAGCAGCATGATTGAACAAAGCAAAAAACAAAAGACCGAAATCAGAATAATTTTTTTGCGGCTAATAATATCGGCGAGGTGCCCAGCGTACAGCGTCACCATCATGAAGGGGATCGCCTCTGCCAGGCCAATCATTCCTAAGGCAAGCGCATCGCCAGTGATTTTGTAAATCTGCCAGCCAACGATCACGCCCTGCATTTGCGTGGCAACGGTAAGAAAAAAGCGGGTGGCTACAAACAGCCGAAAATCTTTGATACGTAAGGAAGCATAAGCATCGTGTTTGTTGGATGGCTGGGCTTTATTCATAGGTTCAAGCAAACTTTTGCTATAGGTTTCGTTGGCAATGACACAAATTTAGTGTGAATAGTTTATCGATATTAACTCTTTCATCACTTCTTCAAAGTAAGCAGCATTGTAAGGGCCAAACCAATTCATGTGGTTGGTTTCATAGGTATTCAGTTCGTAGTAAGCATCGGGAGTAATGTAACCGACATACCCACCGTTGAAGCTGGTAATGAGCAGGTTTATTCCTTTTTGCCGACATAATGAATCAAAATCAGGCACGAGTTCACCTGAAAAATCACAGGGCGTACCAACCAATATCTGTTGGCCAATACGCAAGGCTTTCATTTCTGATGGATAGGAACCGTAGATTGCATTAAATAGCCAGGGGCGAATTCTCCAGTTGGCGCTAATCTTTCGCTGCGGCTCGCGCAAGGGAAGGGGCACACGAAGGATGTTTAAAATCAGACTGGTATCCGGCTGCATCGGAATGCAATTGAGCTGGGCTTCTATGATATGATTCAATCCATACGCCAATGAATCCATTGCTTGTTGGTCGTTGCCCTTTTCTACGGGTCCCTGACTACCGACTGCGCCCGCCATAAACATGGCAAAATCGACCGATATACTATCTTTTTTTTCTAAGGCATCGACTAAAACGCCTGGATAATCGCGCGACAATTGCATCCGATACATATCCAGACAGGTGGCGTGGGCAGCGTACGTACACAACAGCGCCGTTTGCCCATTGCTTTTCTTCAGCTTAATTGTCCTTATCCACGGGTCGGTAATGCCCTTTTTGCCAACCAAGCGGTTAAAGACAAATGCGGGTGCGGCCATACGGCTAAAACCCACCTGTGCAGGAGCCAATTGCTTTTGTGCCTGATCTATGGCCGTGAGAATGGCTTGCGTCAGGTGATCGACCATCCGTTGTTCGTATTTGCCAGCAAACAACTTCCCCGCTAGCTTTTTTCCCCAGCCACCCAGACTATTATGACTATGGGTAGCCGCCAGATAGGTTCGGTCAAGGCTAAAGCCAATGTTGGGCAATTTTTCTTTCAGTTGAGCCGTAACCGTGGGCGGCACGATCAATAAATCCAGGCTTACAATGGCTACGCGCAACGCCCCATTGTCGAGCACCAAGGCGCGGGCATAGACGGAGTCGTGTACACTTTCGAAAGGTTTGCCTTTTCGTCCGCCATAACCCGCAGTAGGCGTGGCATACGCTGGCGTCATGTTCACTTTCGCCCAGCCAGCTTGCAAACGGCTGATGGGCTGTGGTTTCGGCTTTGCTGCCAGTGCTCGCAAATGGGCCTTCACTTCCTGGTAATACGGCATTTGCTGGTAAGGCGTCCAGTCGATGGGTGCCAGGCAAAACGCTAATGCGCCTAGGATGACGGCTAGCGTAAAGCCGAAGACTTTGAAAATTTTCTTCAACATACCGGTATAGGTTTTACAAAAAACACCTCTCGCAACCTACTCATCTGCTTACTACTTCTTTCTTCAACAAGGTTGCCAGTTGAGTTATTTCTGCGTCAGTATTGTACACGTGTAAACAAATGCGGAGGCGCTCTTCGCCCGTTTTTACCGTGGGCGATAGAATGGCTCGGACATCGAAACCGGCTTTCTGTAGGTGCTGGGCTAGTTGTTTGGTAGCCGCGTTGCCCCCTACTTTAATAATCTGAATCGGGCTTTGGCTACTGTCCGCTGGCAAGCCGCTACTATTCTCTTTCAGAGTATCAGTAAATAGGCTGATTTTACGCAGCAGTGCTTGGGGTAAAAAGGCATTTTCCGCTAAAAAACTAAATGATTCGCGAATGCTAATTAGGCTATGTGGTGGCAGCGCCGTAGTGTAGATAAACCCGCGGGCAAAGTTAGTGAGGTAGCTAGTGAGGGCAGCAGAACCGGCCACGCAAGCGCCATGCACGCCCATGGCTTTGCCGAAGGTATAAATGCGGGCAAAAATTTGCTCTTGTAAGTGCCAAGCACACGACAATCCACTTCCTCGCTCTCCCCAGATTCCCGTACTATGGGCTTCATCCCAAATGAGATGCGCCTCGTACCGAAGGCATACCGCCAGTAAATCTTGTAGCGGCCCGAAGTCGCCGTCCATAGAATACACCGCCTCGGCCACGATGAAAATTTCACCCTCCTGACCATTTTTCCGGGCATGTTGAATTTTCTTTTCCAAATCGTGCAGGTCGTTGTGGCGAAACGAATAGCGTTGGGCATAACTTAAGCGGGCTCCTTCGCGCAGACTGGCGTGGATCAGCTCATCGCACAAGATAATATCGCCCTTTTGTGGTATGGTAGCCAGCACTGCCGAGTTGGCGGCGTAACCTGAATTGAAGACCAAACAGCTTTCAGCCTGGAAAATACGCGCTAGTTCAGCTTCGGTTTCCTGGGCTAAAAGAGAATTACCAGAGATGAGACGAGAACCTGTGGCACCATTGGGTAAACAGGTTATTGCCTGTGTCTTTTTTTCAATCCGCTGCCGCAAGGCTTCGTTTCGGGCTAGCCCCAGGTAGTCGTTGGAACAAAAATCTATTGGAGGAAAAGTAGCAGAAGTATGAATGACAGATAGCTTTCTGAGATTGCCCGCTGCCATGCGCTCATCCAGTTGTTTCTGCAATCGTTGTTGAATATTACCCATCAGCCAGGGGAGTTTTGCGCCGGTTGAAAGCGATCAGGAATCTAAAGATTTACGTAGCTTTGCCAAAGGTAAAACATTTTCCCTTGCGTGAGTAACGCAGCGTATCATCCTTTCTAAAAGTACCTCATGATTGCTATTGACAACACTTATATCAGCGATGATATCGCTGACCAATTTTTCGTCTGTAACATCGAGAAGTGTAAAGGTGCCTGTTGTGTGGAGGGTGACTTGGGCGCTCCTCTAACTGACGCAGAATTGCCTATACTAGAGGAAATCTATGAACAAGTGAAGCCTTATCTTTCTCCCGAAGGTATCCAGGCCATTGAAGAACAAGGCAAATATATTAAGGATTGGGAAGGTGATTTCTCTACGCCGACCATCGGCAAGCGCGAATGTGCTTACGCTAGCTATGATGAAAAAGGAGTGCTGCAATGTGGCATAGAACGGGCGTATAATGATGGGAAAATCACGTATAAAAAACCCATCTCCTGCCACTTATACCCCATCCGCATTACGAAATACGACCAGTACGAAGCCATTAATTACGATCGCTGGCATATATGCAGTGATGCCTGTACCTTGGGTTCTAGCCTGGGTGTTCCTCTCTATAAATTCCTGAAAGAGCCTCTCATCCGCAAATACGGCGAAGCATGGTATGATGAGCTAGTACGGTTGATCGAAAAAAAGTAGAGACAGTACCGGCGTACCGGCGATGCCTTGCATCTTTAGAACGCCTGGAATCTACCGCATAATCTGCAACCAGCCACGACGTACTTCCTGCGTAGTATTATTGACTAAGGAATAGTAGTAAATGTCTTCTCGTAACCCTTCGGCCTCCCATTCGTTTTTATACAGCTCATCTTTAAATACCACTGCCCCCCAGCGATTATATATAAAGAGCGACCAGCGTCCGTCATCACAGATGGCGATAAACATATCGTTGTAACCATCTTTATTAGGCGTAATTATGTTTGAGATTTGAAAATCATCGCACGAGGGTACTGATAACATCAGCGTATCCGTCGTAGCCCCACAGCCATTGGTAACTTCCACCCAATAGGTTCCGGCTTCCAGGGCTTTCAGGGTAGAATCGGTCGAGCCATCTTGCCAGAGATAAGTAGCATAGGGCGAATAGGCGTGCAACACCAGCTCTGGCCCCCATCTTGACAAAGAAGCATCTGGACCAAGGTTGACCTTGGGAGGTTCTGAGACGAAATCTACCCTAATACTGTCACGGACTTTGCAGTCGCCCAGGGTAGCTTCTGCCCAATATAAACCAGCCTTGTTTACAAGGAAAGTCGCGCCGGTAGAGCCGTCTTGCCAAAGGTAAGTAGCGGTTGAAACCGCCGGATTGAGGGCATTGAGCTCCAGCGTATTATTGACGCATAAGGAAGTATCTTTTCCTAAATTGAAGAGGGGAGAAGGAGCAAAGCTTACGAGAATAGAATCTCGAATCTGGCATGCGCCAGCCATAACATCAACCCAGTAAATACCCGGTTTGTCGGCACTGTACGTCGCATTAGTCGAACCATCCTGCCAACTAAAGGAAGCCCCAGGTAGATTAAGCTTTAAAGGGAGCCTAGTGCCAGCGCATATAGTAGTGTCTTTGCCTAGGCTAATGGCAGCAGGGGCAATGTATCCCACAACAATGTCATCCTTCGACTGGCAGCTTCCAACGAACACTTGTACCGAATAAGTACCGGCTTGGGTCACCTCATACGTAGCTGCCGTACTGCCATCTTGCCACTGGTATTTTACTGACGCTGGAGGAGTGGCACCGGCAAAAGCTGTCAGGGTCATTTTTTGTCCAATACAAAGCGTCGTGTCTTTGCCTAGACTCATATTAGAGGTGGAGCCGATAGGTACCTTAACAGAATGAGTTTTAGAAGAATTGTCGGTATAAGTAATATCCAGTGACACAGTATACTCGCCTTCTGCGGTGAATTGGTGAGACGTCACTAAGTCGGTAGAGGTGTTGCTGCTAGAGGAAGGATCGCCAAAAATCCATAAAACGCTTTTGACATTTAAGGTGTTAAATACAGAAAACGAAGTCTTTTCACCCAGGCAAATACCTGTGTAGGTAAACGGGACAGTAAAACTCTCGGCAAAGGTAGGTAAGCCAATCAAGGATTGTTTCCCACCCAAATCAAAACCATTTTCCTCATAATCGGCAGCAATACCTAAAATATTGGGTTTGGTAATGACTCCTAAGGCATCTACGCCTACATCGAAACCATTTTCTTTGGCTACATAAATACGTCCGTCGGGCGCTAGTTGCAGGGCTCCGTAGCTTAATTTGGAGGAACTCGCCAATACGACCTTAGAAGTAGTGATAGCCAACGCCGCGCCTGCCAGCAAATTGAATTGAGTAACGGTGCTGTTGCCAGAGTAAGGAAAGGCCGTGCGCAGTTGTTCGCTTACGTAAAGTAATTTGCCATCTAACGAAAATTCGACACCGTAAGCGGCAGAGACATTGAGCAGCGTAAGTACCGGACTGCTGATAGTGCCAGTAGCAAAATTAAAATCAAAAATCTCTACTCTCTTGGAAGCGCCATTGATCGCGTTTACCAGCCGGTAGATATCAGTTTTATAGGGAATGGGAGACAGCTTTAAGTAACCCGTTTCGTCTGAGTTAGTATTGAGTATGGAGCCCGTTTTATAAGTAGTAGCCACACTAATACCCGTTGCCGTTATCTGGTATACGTAAAACAGATTAGTATTCGATTCATGTGCGATAATCCAATAATCTGTACCATTTTTGTGACGTAGGGCAATCAGCTTTTCGGTGCTATTCTTCAGCACTACAGTATTCTTGGTTAAGGTCACCACATCTCCATTTCCTCCATCAAGACCCAAATCTACTTCTGAATACGCCAAGCCTTTGCCACTCAGAATGCCAGTGGTGAACACATAATAACGGTCAGCATTGCCTGGATTGGGTACAATAAGGGCCGATTGGGTACTGGAATAGTTGCCCGTTAGCCCAAATCCGTTGGGCATCAATTGGTCATTCTTATTATAAATCTTTACCCCGTCAGTATAAAACAACAAATCGCCTGTGTTGGCATCTGCAATGGTAGCGCATCCTTCGCGGGTATTTATGGAGCCGCCCGTGCGTGCTACCGGATTGCCTGTATTAAAATTAATGCCCGCCCTTCGCCCAAAATACCAATGGTTGGCCTGCTTCTGGGCTAAAGCTATATTAGCCAGCAGGCACATACCTATAAAAAGTAAATGTTTAAACTTCATGGCCAAAATGTCAGTATTATCTAGCTGGTATCTGTTTTAGGACTAATCGCTTCAATAAAGAAGAAAGCGAGAGCCAGAAAAATGATTGATTCGAAATATAACAGTAATATGCCGCCTATCAGTAGTTGCTCTTTATAGAGGAGGATTGTAAAGTGTAAGTTAGGGAGTGATTCACAGGCTTGATGAACCGAAAATGCCGTGTATTGACAAAAACTAATTTGTGTGAATTTTTTCTAACTACGTCCTCTTTATCTGATTTGTTTTCTTCGTTCAATGGTTCAAATACCAAAAATTACCTTTCCCTTGCAGGCTGACTACTTACGATAGTGTCCCTGTTTTTCCAGATAGTCTTTATATTTTTGTGATAAGCCAACCGCCTGTTCATGAAAAAGGAAAGTTTCTTTCAGGATGTATACGAGGTAGTACGCCTGATCCCGCCGGGGCGAGCCACTTCTTACGGAGCCATTGCTGAATACCTTGGGCTGAAGCGAGGCGCTCGAATGGTAGGCTGGGCTATGAATAGTGCCCACGGGCAAGATATACCCGCCCATCGCGTAGTAAATCGCGATGGATTACTGACGGGCAAGCACTTTTTCCCGGCTCCGCATACGATGCAAGCATTACTGGAACAGGAAGGAATGACTGTAGTAAAAGACAAAATCCAGGATTTTGACAAAGTCTTCTGGTCGCCCACCGAGCAATTATCGCTATGAAAACAGGAGGAGGCAGTCTTGATATAACCCCAAACACTTAACAGCTAATTACTAAAGCCTAATACCTACATGAATACAACGACTACGAATGCCTCTCTACTCGACCG
>JAZKGK010000178.1:0-11879 GCA_040385915.1 Bacteroidota bacterium | reverse complement strand
TTAACAATTAACAATTAACAATTTAACTACTAATACTTAATAAATGCCGTTTCGGGATACTTCTTATTCTTCTCATTCTCGGCTGCCCAACTCCGCTAACACTGCTTTTTATTTTGCAAAAAAGCGTTTATTCAACAATAAGCCAGCCTTTTCCGGTTTGGTTTTCATTGGCCTCTGCTTCCTTCTTACTATTTTGGGCTATCTGATAATGCCCGACTCTACGCCGTTTGCTAACGATGGTGCGGTGCAAATTCAGAAGCAAGCGCCGGGTTTTACGGTACAAATGCTTAAGCTGCGCAAAAATGCGGAGGTTCCAGAATCGAACATCTTCCATAAATTAGTTTTCGGACAGGAAAGTGCTTTCATTATCGTACCCATTGTGTCGTACCGCATCGAAGATTTAACCATCTACGTGAAGCCTTTTGGTGCTGAGAACGAAGAGAAGTATAATATCATTGATGCTACGCTGCCCATCTTTATTGGCGACTCTCAGAAGCTGGATACGCCTGGACATTTCAAGACTGACAATCAGAAGATTACCTATCTTGACTTAAACGAAAACTTGCAAACTATTTCCAAAGCTGACCTACTTCGGCAATTCAAAGAGAACAATTTGGCCATGCGTCATTATTGGTTAGGCTCCGATAAAGCTGGCCGCGATACGCTAAGTCGGCTACTGTTTGGCATCCGTATTTCGCTGGGAGTAGGTTTTCTGGCCGTACTTATTTCCCTCATCGTGGGGATAAGTCTGGGTTCGATGGCGGGCTTTTTTGGCGGAAAAGTAGATCACTTGATTATGTGGCTGATGACGGTAGTCTGGTCTATTCCGAGCATTATGCTGGTGATTGCCATTAGTCTTGCTTTGCAAAGCCGCGGCGTTTGGGTGGCATTTATAGCTGTTGGCTTGACGATGTGGGTAGAGATTGCCCGGGTGGTTCGAGGGCAAATTTTAGGTTTGAAAGAAAAGCTTTATGTCGAAGCGGCGCGGTCGTTGGGCATTGGCAACCGGCGAATCATTATCCACCACATTTTACCCAATATGCTGGGGCCGCTGATTGTAATTATCACTTCCAACTTTGCTACCGCCATTTTGACCGAAGCCGGATTGAGTTTTCTGGGTTTGGGCGTTCAGCCGCCCATGCCATCGTGGGGAATGATGGTGAACGAAGGGTTTCAAGCCATTGGAAGCCGAGGCAGTTTGCCGTTAGTACTGTTCCCCAGTTTATGCATCAGTCTATTGGTTTTGGCATTTAACTTGTTTGGTAACGGCCTGCGCGACGCTTACGACACTTCGCGGAGCACCAATACTTTACTGAAATAATTACCTAAAATGTATATCTTTGTATAAGAAGAAATATATTTTTCACAGGTGATTCTATGTCCAGTACTCAATCCAGTACCCAGTCTGAAGCACTTATGCCTGCCTCGCTTGGTACTCCCTTGGAAAAGCTACAGCGCAGACTTGATGTTAAAAAGCTTGAATTAAACTCTTTACTGGAGATTACTCAGGCTATTAACAATAATCTTCCAGAAGATTATATTTATCGCATCTATCATTTCACTATCCGGGCCAACATGAACCTCAGTAAGTTGGCTCTTTTCGTACGCGATGAGGTTTGGTCTTGCAAAGTAAACTTTGGCACCGAAACCAACTTCAGTCAAATAACGCTGGATCAAGAACTGCTGGCATTCCGCGACATTATGCCACTGAATACGAAAGCAAGTAGCGCGCCTATTACCCAAGAAACCACTATTCCTTTCGCTACCGTTCCTGGCCTGTTTGGAGAATTTGATTTGGTCATTCCCATTGCCCATAAAAATAATACACTGGCGTATGTGTTTGTGGGTAAAGAAAAGAAGGACGATGATAAGCAGGGAATTGACACAGTTTTTATTCAAACATTGAGCAACATCGTCATTGTGGCGGTTGAAAATAAAAAGCTGGCGCGTCAGCAATTGCGGCAAGAGGCACTGAACCGCGAAATACAGATTGCGCAACAGGTGCAAGCGTTATTATTCCCCAAAGACCTGCCCTATACTGATCAGCTCAAGGTAAGAGCTGAATATATTCCTCACCGGTCCGTTGGTGGAGATTATTTCGATTTCATGCGCCTCTCTAAGAGCGAATTTATGGTCTGCATTGGCGATGTATCGGGAAAAGGAATTCCTGCTGCCCTGCTGATGTCTAACTTCCAGGCGTCACTCCGCACTATGTTGCGGCAAACCAATCAACTGACCCGCATTGTAGAAGAGTTGAATTTCCAGATTTATCAGAATGCCCGCGGCGAAAATTTCATTACCTTCTTCCTTGCGATTTACAACCAGGAAAATCACACAATCCGGTATATCAATGCAGGGCACAACCCTCCGCTCCTACGCCCGTCCGGGCTAGAGTCAACCATCCAATTGCTAGACAAAGGAACGACTATCCTGGGGGCATTTCAAGTGCTGCCTTTTCTGGAAGAAACGATCCTGGAAAACATTATCCAATTTACCTTGCTATGTTATACTGATGGTGTTACGGAGGTTCATAACAGCCAGGGAGATGAATTTGGTCCCGAAAACCTGATCCGTTTCTTTGAAAACAATTATAACCTGGAGCCAGAACAACTACACGAAAGGCTGATTAAAGAAATCGCCGCCTTCCGATCCGAGAAGGAATACGACGACGATGTAACCCTACTCACTTGTCAATTCACAATAAACAATGAACAATAAACAATAAACAATGGCTTATCAGAAGGATAACCTGCTATAAAAAGGTCGGAAGCATTTGAAACGCTTCCGACCTTCCATTTTTAATAGATATCCATTATAAAAATTTCGCATTCCCAACGATAATCAACTATTAAACAACAACATCCCTGTTAATTGATTATTGCGTTCCACGCCGGGTTAATTGTTAATTGAAATGTATTTTCATAAAACGCCTTTTTTGCTTAAATGGCTGTATCCTGGGTTCTGGTGGAGTCGGGCTTCTCAGGAAAAAATCATTTACCTTACTTTCGACGATGGCCCCATACCTGAGGTGACCGAATGGGTGCTGGAAACATTGGGGAAATTTGGAGCGAAAGCTACTTTCTTCTGCGTGGGAGACAATGTACGGAAGAACCCTGAAGTGTTTCAAAAGTTGTTGGCGCAAGGACACGGCTTGGGAAACCACACTTTTAACCACCTGAATGGCTGGCAGGTAGAAACGAATCAATACCTGGAGAATATTCTTCAATGCCATGAAGAAATGCGCATCACGGGCGACAAATTACTTTTCCGTCCGCCTTACGGTCGCATAAAACGGGATCAAGTCCGGCTGGTGCAGCAAGCGTATCAGATAGTGATGTGGGACGTATTGACGGGTGATTTTGATGCAAAGCTGCTACCAACGGACTGTCTAAAAAAAGCCATTCAACATACCCGCAAGGGCTCTATCATCATCTTTCACGATAGCCTGAAAGCCGAAAAAAATTTGCGGTATGCCTTGCCCCGCTATCTGGAGCATTTTACTCGCCTGGGCTACCGCTTCGAAACACTACAATAAATTGATTCCACCAGCTACAATTAATGATTTTAGTTCTGAAAACCAGCGCCCATTGGTTTCCATACTGATTGCTGCCCGCAACGAGCAAGACCACATTATTGCGTGCCTGAAGGCCATTGCCCAACTTTCATATCCAGCCCAGCAAATGGAAGTGCTCATTGGCGACGATCAATCCGAAGATCGAACCTTAGCATTGATACAGGATTTCATTCACGACAAGCCCCATTTTTATCTTTACCACATTAGCGAGGCTATAGACCATCAAAGAGGCAAAACGAATGTGCTCATCCAGTTGATACGGCAGTCCAAAGGTAATTACTTGTTCTTTACCGATGCCGACGTGTGCGTACCAACTCATTGGATTCAAACGATGCTATCCCATCTGCCTGCCGATACTGGCATTGTGACGGGCGTAACGCTCATTGAAGGCCCACGGATTTTTGACCAATTGCAAGCCCTTGACTGGCTATACGCGCTGACTGCTATTCAGACTTTGTCCGATTGGAAAATACCGGTGACTGCGATGGGAAACAACATGGCCGTCAGTCGGCGGGCATACGAAGCGACCGGAGGCTACGAAGCCCTCCCGTTTTCGCTAACGGAAGATTTTCAACTATTTCAAGCCATTAGTAAACAAGGCTTTGGTTTCCAAAATCTACTAATGCCCGAAGTACTAGCCGTATCCCAACCGGCTGATTCACTGCGCACTCTGCTACAGCAGCGCAAACGTTGGATGCGCGGAGCGATGCAACTACCCAGGCATATGATTGCCCTATTATTTGCCCAAGCCCTATTTACGCCCTTGGTAATTATACTAGCTTTCTTCTTTCCTACCTTGGCTCTGGCTATTTTTGCGACCAAAGCTGGCCTGCAAGCCGTATTTATCCATCGTAGCTTGCGCCTGTTGAAACAACAAATGCTATATAAATATCTACTGATCTACCCTTTATACGAAGCATCAGTATCCTTGCTATTAATAGCCTATTATTTTCTCCCCATACCTATGGAATGGAAAGGCCGAAAATATAATTAAGATCTGTAGAGGAGAAAATGTGCGGAGGAGAAGATGAAAGAAAATGTTTATTGTTAATTGATTATTGGTAATTAAAAATGGTTGATACACACGCGCATATATATGCAGATGAATTTTCTAGCGACCGGGCAGATATGTTGGAAAGAGGGTTTGAAAAAGGTCTTTCTCACATCTGGATGCCCAATATTGACCATACTTCCGTGGATGGAATGCTTGAACTGGAAGCTAAATATCCCAAGCAATGCATTCCGATGATGGGATTACATCCTTGTTATGTAAAAAAAGACTTTGAAAAAGAGCTTTACCAAGTTGAAAACTGGCTTAATCGTAGAAAGTTTCTGGCCATCGGTGAAATTGGATTGGATTTCTATTGGGACACCACTTTCCGCGCGCAACAGGAAGAAGCATTCCGCGTGCAAGTACGGTGGGCACACCAACACCGACTGCCCATTATTATTCATTGCCGCAATTCTTTTCAAGAGACCGTTGCCTTGCTCGAAGAGATGGCCATCCCCGATTTGCGCGGCATCTTTCACTGCTTTAGTGGCAACCTGGACGATGCCCGAAAGGCCATAGAGCTCAATTTCCTGCTTGGCATTGGAGGAGTGGTTACTTTCAAGAATGGCGGCTTAGACAAGGTACTGCCCGAAATCGAGCTAAAGCACTTAGTTTTGGAAACAGACTGCCCTTATCTGGCACCCGTGCCGCACCGAGGCAAACGCAATGAAAGTGGGTTTTTACCGCTGATTGCTCAAAAGATCGCCGACTTAAAACAAGTAAGCATGGAAATAGTCGCTGAAACAACTACTCAAAATGCCTTACATTTGACGAAGTGATATGTAATAGCATATACATTTAAAATATCCGAATGACATATAAGACTGTTAAAATAAATACTTCTTCTTCCCAAAAAACTGAATCATCTATCCTGATGATTTATACGGGTGGTACGTTGGGTATGGTCTACGATCCGGTGGACGGCCACCTGGTACCTTTCGATTTTGTAAACATCCTGGATCGGATGCCCGAAATTAACCGCCTCAAATTCGAACTGACCGTAGTTACTTTCAACCAACTCATCGATTCGTCAGACATGAAGCCCTCTAACTGGGCTAATATGGCACGATTGATCTATCAGAACTACCACAATTACGATAGCTTCGTTATCATTCATGGCACCGACACAATGGCTTATAGTGCCTCTGCGCTGAGTTTCATGCTCGAAAACCTGAATAAACCCGTCATCTTAACCGGGGCGCAGTTACCCATCGGGGCAGCCCGGACGGATGCCCGCGAAAACCTGATTACGGCACTGGAAATAGCCTCGGCCAAACTATATGGTGAGCCCAAAGTACCGGAGCTGTGTATTTATTTCAATTCGTATCTATTAAGAGGAAATCGCGCTAAAAAAATTGAAAGTGTACACTTTAACGCTTTCAGTTCAGAGAATTACCCTTCTTTGGCACACGCCGGGATTCGCATTGATTACAACACTCCCTTCATCCAAGCATACCAGCCAGAGCGCCCGCTGTTATTGCACCCCAACATGGATGAAAATGTCACCATCCTGAAACTGTTCCCAGGCATTAGTCCGAAAGTGGTGCAAAGCGTATTAAATATCGATAATTTAAAGGGAGTGGTACTAGAAACCTATGGTTCGGGCAATGCGCCTACTGAAAAATGGTTTTTGAATTGCCTTCGAGAAGCGGTGGAACGCAATATCGTTATCTTCAATGTTTCGCAGTGTATGGGCGGACGGGTGACGCAAGGGCGTTATCAGAGCAGTAAAATTCTACAGGAAATCGGAGTAGTGAGTGGCTCGGATATCACCTCTGAGGCAGCCATTACCAAACTGATGCACCTACTAGGGAAGGAAAGCAATACCGAGAGCGTCCGTTGGCAACTAGGTCGGAATATCTGTGGAGAAATGAGCTAGTTAGAGGGGTTGAGTTGTAGATAAAATCCTGAATTATCCCATAGCACGCTCCAAGCGTTTGCAGATCAGCACATTTTTGCCTTTATTTGCACTCCCAAACCGTCACCTAGAGAGGTGTCCGAGCGGTTGAAGGAGCACGCCTGGAAAGTGTGTATACGGGAGACTGTATCGAGGGTTCGAATCCCTTCCTCTCTACTGAAAACCATGAAAAAGCCCTTAAACTACATGTATAAGGGCTTTTTCTATTTTAAAGCTCAAATAATCAAAAAACGTTGATCTTATTTTTGTCAGTTGATATCATGGTGATATAGTACCGGCTGACGATGAATGAAAAAGAACAAAAGCGAACGATATTTTATTTCAAGCGCTTGTCAATAACAAATGGAATTTTTTGTTCAGAGTACAGGCTTTGACTTAGATGGCTACCGTATCCCACCTTTCACACTTGGGCCAAGTGAAATGGTGAGGATTTGGATTCCTCCTACTTCTAAAAAAGGAGGTTGGACAGGGTATGATATGAGTAAGCATTTCACCCAAGCGTTGGCCAAGAAAAGATATATTCAAGGATTAACTGTCAATCAACCAATTCCTTTTGCACAAATAACCCCACAAAGGCCAATAGCCAGCTTTCTTTACCCACTAACCGTTGAACGTTTTCTAAAGCAAAGACAACAATTGAATGAAATGGAGAGTCAAAGTCTCACCACTGATTTAGGGTTGACAGGAAAAAAAAAGATGGAACAGCTTAACTCTATGACATCAAGACTTTTATCAATCCAGTGTATGGCAATAAAATCATGCTGCCTTGCCTTTGATTACTTTGGAGTAGATCCAACTGGCGAGCAGGCAATAACCGAGTTTATGAAGCGACTTATTGAAGCAGGAAGGTAAATAATTGCTTTTGATAACCTATATTATATGGAACAGCCAGAACCTTATTCCTTCATTAAACGGATTATTGTGGAAGAAAAGTAGCATTAGCCGATACTTAATAAAGGTAATGGGCAGGCACAAGGCTTCAGGAAAGATCATATCGAAAATTATCGTAATTGAAATCCCGTTGGGATGTTAAAATTCCGTACTTTGTCCTCTCATTCATTTGATACCCATGAAAACAAACTACGTGACAGGAGATGCGACTCAGCCGCAAGGCAATGGGCTGAAAGTGATCACTCACATCTGCAATGACATCGGTGGTTGGGGAAGAGGATTTGTCCTGGCCCTCTCCAAACGCTGGAAGCAGCCTGAAAAGGAATACCGCCAGTGGTATGAGTCTGGACAGAATTTTCAGTTAGGCGAAGTACAATTTGTTCAGGTGGAAGCAGATGTGGTGATCGCCAATATCATTGGTCAGCATAAAGTATCTGCCACGAATGGCGTGCCTCCCATTCGCTATGAAGCCGTAAGAAAAGGCTTGCAGAAAGTTTCTCAGTATGCGCTGGATCACCAAGCCTCGGTGCATATGCCGCGCATGGGGGCTGGTTTGGCAGGTGGCCAATGGGAAGAGATTGAGAAAATAGTGGAAGAGGAATTGACGCAGAAAGGTATAGTGGTAACGGTTTATGATCTGGCTTGAAATAGTTTTTTTTGTTAGCCATTGAGTGTAAAGCTCAAAATGTGGTCTCCTATAATTTCTTTATTCCTGATGCTCAACCAACCCATTCCCTTCGAACTACACATTACGACAACCGATTTGCACCAAAACCAAATCGGCTCTTTTGTGGAGGTATGCAGTCTGAATGGCGGAAAGCCCTTACTCATTGAACTCTCCCAGGGCGAGTATACCAGGCAACCCATGTTCAACAAAGTTATTCTCGTCAACGAGGTTGAAGAAGCCATAAAGAGTGCCTTTGACTATGCTCAGGTACTCAATGCCAGTGGATTTCAGACTACACGGGTGAAAATTGAGATCCCATCTAATTGTGTGAAATTAGTCCAAGAGAGCCAGGAAACTGCTTTTGAGCCTTACTTTGAGTGGCACGGAAAAATTCTGTTCAATCGAGTCAACCAGCTCCTGGAACTGTGTGCTATCCACAAAGCCCATTTATCCAAAAATGCCTTGAAAGATGACAATACCACTCGATTCATCACCTTACGAGAATTGGGTACGAAAGAAGTTTTAGAACAACGGATTGATCGCTTGACCAATGATTTTGCAAAGGACGGTTGGGACATCCTGAAGCAACAGTCGGAATACTGCCTCTATGACACGAATATGATTTTAGACCAAGGCTGGCTGCCACAATAATGTACTTAGATGGAATTATCAGATGAAAAATTGATAAATATGCTTGCTTATGAAGCCTTTATTCGCAGGGCTTCTGAGGTTAATCTGCCTTTTATGTTGAAAGGTAGTTATGTAACACGACAGTATTTCCCCAACCCCCATGATCGCCTACCCAATGATTTGGACTGGGTGTATCTACCGTTTTTAACCGATATAGACGACGCCAGAAGTAAATTTAATGATTGGGTAATTCAAGTAACTGACGCCTACCAGACCGATGGTACTCGTTTCCTGAGCTTTAAACAAAATGCTTTTTGGCGAATGATTGATTATGCCATGGCTGATGATTTTCCCACAGTTAATACCGATTTAACCTGCTGGGTAGATAATGAAAAATTCGACTGGTTTTCCTTAGATATTTCCTTCAACCTGGATATAGAAGTTGGTTCCGTTCCGTTACTTTATCAGCCCGTACGTGGCGAACCTTTTACCATTCCCCAGACCGTTCCATTATCGTTACAAGTGGCCTGGAAAATTCATCAAACCCTGGTCAGACCCCGTTTTAAGGATATTTTTGATTTAATCCATCTCTTGCAACATCCTGCCTTTGATGCAAAAGCTTTGGCGCAAGCCCAACTGACCTTGGTCAATGAATGCAGTGCGGATAATGTGGATGTTCGATCACTGCTATACCTGATAAACGGTAATCTACAGCCCCTGTTCAAAGAGGATGATATGCAGGCTTTGTGGGAGTTTTGGCGCTTTGGAAAAAGCAAAAAACTACGGTATGATTTCTATCCCAAAGCCGAAGAAATCACCGATCCTGAAAAGCTACCCGCTACTTTAGCCGAATTTCTGGGACAGTTCCAATCTGCATTAAGTACGGCTGGATTTAACCAGTACTTAATCAATCATTTGCCTACTCCTACCAGGCAAAAACGAAAAGGGTATAATACGCCCAAACCAGGAGTAGTACCTCCGATCATGGAAGCCATGGCAACAACCATCGTTCCCGATAACTCGGACAAAAAACGGAGCGCAATCCTGGATTTCTTTAGTAGATTGTTCAAGTAAAATAGTAGGCCATTTTTTACTATCTCAACCTTCCGCCAGTCATCAACTCCCATGGTATCTACCCGAAATCTTACCAAGCTTCCTGATATCGAGCGATTGAAACAAACCTGCAAAGCCATTGCGGTATTAGATGCAATCATTTGTCCCGAATGGCAATAAAGCGCCCATTCAGGATCAATGGCCATAGTACAATATTTACCATTGCTCGGCAGTAAAATTTCTCGTCTTTGTATAGAAAAACGTCAATTATTCATTACCTTGCTCGTAAATCATAACCTGTCTTTCGGGTTATTTACTAACCTATTAAAGAGACATTCAGAATAACTTACCAGTCTTGAAACACCATTCAACCCTCCTTTCCGTCGTTACTTTTGTAATCCTAAGTTTAGTTCAATTGGGTTGTAATCCATCCAATTCCAATAAGGTGGAGCGAGAGGGAAAGCCCACGATCTACCATGTGGAAACGGAAGACCAGGAAATGCTGGCTGCCATAAAAAAAAGCAGGCAAAGCTTTGACCAATTTCTACGAGCTTATCATTCAAACGATTCCAGTTATCAGAATTTCGCTATTAAACTACCCTTTAGAACCCAAACAGGCAGCGAACATATTTGGCTTACCGAAATCACCATCGAAAATGGGAAGATTTTCGGGGTAGTGAATAATGAACCTGATAACACCAACGAAGTTAAATTGGGACAAAAGATTGAAATCAATTCAGCCACTATCTCTGACTGGGATTATATGCAAGGCAACAAACTGATGGGTGGTTATACGATTTGGCTATTAAGAGACAGAATGTCCCCACAAGAACGCGAAGAGTTTGATAAGTCAACGGGTTTGGAGTTTAATTAAATTACTGGCTACTGATACCAGAAAATTATGAAAGTTAAATTCACCGCATTTGATAGTGAAAACAAGGAAGTTGCTTATGAATATGGCAATTGGTATGAATTAGAAAAGACTCATAACAGTCAAAGGCTCAAAATTGGGCCATCAACTGACCATATTGATTTACTACTGAAGTTGGCCCAAACGCTTAATCCTCCTTATTACGTCCTATACGTTTTAGTAGTAACCAGGCTTGGCAACGAATATGGCCGCTATCAATCCCCGATTATAGATACAAAAGAGGAATTGAGCCATTTTCTACTCAGTTATCAGGACTACTTCGAAACGGATGGAAGACATCATGTTTGGATTGGAACCGTAGACAATTCTGGGCTTCTGATTTATGACCAACACAACGTAATTTATGCCTATGGCTCACTTAACAGCCAACAAGCTTTATTGAATAAATTAGGTTTTAAAGCAGGTAATTTTAATTTCCCTATCCCCCATATGCATTATTATCATCCAGAAAATGACCTTTTAGAAAAAGACATATTGCTCCATTGGGATTGGGAGCAGTACCCGTTGGAGGATAGTGATTTATATGATTAGCAGAAGGAATGCGCCTCTATTGATGTTTGGGTAAATACTTGAGTAGGATGAATACTCTTTAAGCATCGACTTTTTTCCCAGACTTGCCCAACTTATGATTCAGTAATTTCTGTAGTATCAAGATTGGCATTTACATTAAACACATAAACCGTTTTTCAACAAGCATTTCGACATGAACAGAGTAAGGATTTCCAAAAACTTAGAAATAGGAAAGTACCTCATGTTGGCAATTGGCATAGCCATGGTGGTGGCCATATTAACTACCGTTAATGACTCAGAAGGCTCGGTGGCATTCTTTATCTTTTTATTCGTTAGTGTAATACTCTTTTTTCTGTTCCATTATTCCAAAACCGTTGAATTTGACGAGGACTTCATGTATGTGTCGGGTAGGCAAATTAACACAAAAGTGCCTTTGGTACGCGTTTATAAGATAAAACGGACTATGACGCAAATCAACAAGCAGTACATGTGGAAGATTAGCTATTACGATGAACAGGATGCCGAGCAATCCGTGAGAATTCTGCCTAAAGTAGGAAACGGAAGGTTTGATCATTTCACCGATCTGGTGAAAGAAAAGAACCAAGCGGCACAGATAAAAAACTGGTCTCATTCCTTCGATTTCGACCAATAGTA
>JAZKGK010000177.1:0-16809 GCA_040385915.1 Bacteroidota bacterium | reverse complement strand
CAACCTGCCATGCGCGCCATCCTTATCAAATCTCCCGGTGGACCGGAACAATTAGCTTTGGGCGAATGGGAAAAACCGACGCCTGGGCTGAGCCAGATTCTAGTGAAAGTGGCCGCTACAGCACTCAACCGGGCTGATACGCTCCAACGCAAAGGGCACTATCCGCCACCGGCTGGGGCCAGTCCGATTTTAGGGTTGGAAATGGCAGGAACGGTGGCTGAGCTAGGCGAAGGTGTTTCGCGCTGGCAGGTAGGAGATGCTGTTTTTGGCTTGCTGCCCGGTGGAGGATATGCCCAATACGCAGTCATTCACCAGGACATGGCTTTGCCCATACCCGCTAATTTGACTATGACCGAAGCCGCTGCGCTTCCCGAGGTTTTCCTGACCGCTTTTCAAGCGCTAAGCTGGCAGGGGCAAGTAAAAGCGGGCGAAACCGTGCTTATACACGCGGGAGCTAGTGGGGTAGGTACTGCCGCCATACAATTGGCGCGCGAAATGGGGGCGCATCCCATCGTTACCACTTCCGCGGCCAAACGTGATTTCTGCCTGAGCTTGGGTGCAGAACGCGCCTTCGATTATCAGGCAGAGCCTTTTCTCTCTCCGGTATTAGAAGCGACCAACGGGCGTGGCGTAGAAGTAATCATTGACTTTATTGCGGCTCCTTATTTTCAGCAAAACCTGGATTGTCTGGCGCTGGATGGGAGACTGGTACAACTGGCTACCCTGGGTGGCAGCAAAGTAGACGACTTCGACCTGCGCCAACTGATGGTAAAGCGCATCAGCCTGATCGGTTCTACGCTCCGTTCCCGCAACCTGGATTACCAGATTGGCCTTACCCAAGCTTGGGCTTCGTTTGCCCTACCCCGCTTATTGGATGGCCGTCTGAAGCCTGTTGTTGACCGCATATTCGATTGGAAGGAAGCCGCAGAAGCCCATCGCTATATAGAGTCGAACCAGAGCAAAGGGAAAATTGTACTGGAAGTAAATTGATTGTCCGCTGTAAATTCGCCCGTGTGCTCGCTTGCCTTTCATAAGAATTGATAGCACCTTTACGGCTGAACAGATTGATTCCACCAATTTATAATAACTGAAGAGAATCTAAAACCTAATTACTAATCCCTAACGACTCATTTATGCCAACTTTGTATCCGTTAAAATTCAAGACCATCTTTAAAGAAAGAATCTGGGGTGGCGACAAAATCAGAACTATCTTAGGGAAGGATTTTTCTCCCATGCCCATTTGCGGAGAAACCTGGGAAATATCAGCAGTAGAGGGAGATGTCTCGGAAGTAAAAGGTGGCTCACTTGAGGGCAGAACCCTTTCCAGCCTTATTGATGAATACAAAGGTCAGCTGGTGGGTAATGCGGTATACAAGCAATTTGGCAGCAAATTCCCGTTGCTCATTAAATTTATTGATGCCCGCGAAGACCTGTCTATCCAACTGCATCCTAATGACGAGCTAGCGCAGAAGCGGCATAATTCTTTCGGAAAAACCGAAATGTGGTATGCATTCCAGGCCGATCAAGGCGCTAAAGTACGCTCAGGCTTCAACCGGGTCATAGATCAAGATACATATATCAAGCACCTGGAAGACAGGAAACTGGACGATATTCTAAACGTGATGGACGTAGCACCAGACGATGTCTTTTTCCTGCCTGCCGGACGAGTACACAGCATTGGCGCTGGGATGTTGGTAGCCGAAATTCAACAAACCTCTGACGTTACCTACCGCATTTACGACTTCGACCGCAAAGATGCCAAGGGAAATACCCGGGAACTGCATACTGAACAAGCACTGGAAGCCATTGATTACGCGCATTATAACGAATATAAAAGCACGTATAATAAGAACAAGAACGAAGTCGCCAGCCTGGTAAGCAGTCAATATTTCACAACCAACCGCCTTTACTTCGACCAGTCCGTTACCCGCGACTATGCGCAGCTCGACTCTTTCGTTATTTACGTATGCGTGGATGGCAGCCTGACTCTGATGGTAGATGGCAAGAGCATTGAAATAAAAAAGGGAGAAGCCGTGCTACTTCCAGCCGCTATCAAGCAAGTGGAACTGAAACCTTCGCCGGAATTTAAATTGATGGAATGCTACGTTCCGGGAAAATAATTCACCTTTGAAAATTATCCAACACCTTCCTAATACGCTCACTTGCGGCAATTTGCTGTGTGGTTGCGTAGGCATAGTAGCCGTTTTTCAAAATGACCTTGTATTAGCGTCCTATCTCATTGGAGTGGCTGCTGTGCTCGATTTTCTTGATGGATTCCTGGCTCGCTTGCTCAATGCATTTTCGCCTATTGGCAAAGAACTGGATTCACTGGCTGATTGTGTCACTTTCGGGGTTTTGCCATCGGTTATTCTTTTTTCTCTATTCCAGCAAAGCTTTCCTGGTACAGTGCTGGCTCAGCAACCCATACCGCCGTTGTGCTACTTGGCCTTTCTGATCGCCATCTTTTCGGCCTTGCGGTTGGCCAAGTTCAATGTAGATACCCGGCAAACCAATTCTTTTATTGGCGTACCTACCCCAGCCAATGCCATCCTGATTGGATCATTGCCCCTCATTATGAAATCCATCTTTTTTGCTAGTATCGTTATCCTCGACCAGCGCTTTCTCATAGGGCTTACCTTGCTGATGTCTTATCTGTTGGTGGCGGAAATTGAGCTATTTGCGCTGAAGTTCAAAAACTACGCTTGGGCTGGCAACCAGATCAAGTACGTTTTTCTGATTTTATCCGTAGTTTTGCTGGCCAGTTTACAGTTCGTTGCTATCCCGCTGATTATCTTTTTGTACGTGCTATTATCCGTCCTTAACAACCGATTCAGCCTGCAAAAAATAAAGGATTGAAGCAACAGCTACTACAGGAAAGTGATCTGTAATTCACTGATTTAAACCCTAATACCTAACTACTTATTGCTAATACCTTTTTACTCATAAACTCTCCACTCATAAACTCATAAACACCCATGCGATTCCTTGCCGAAATTGATATTATGCCTTTGAAGGAAATTCTTGACCCACAGGGCAAAGCCGTAAAATTGGGATTGGAAAACCTAGGCATTCACCAGGTAAGTGATGTGCGCATTGGTAAGCATATTACGCTGGAACTGGAAGCAGCCACTGAAGCAGATGCCGAGGTCAAGGTACGCACCGCTTGTCAGAAATTACTGGCGAATTTGATTATGGAATCATTCCACTATCATATTAGCGTATTAGCCTAAAGGCTGATTTCTAAATAAAAACTTTTTAATTGCCTCAAATAGATAGCCAAATGGGCTTCTGAAAACAACACTTGTTTTCAGAAGCCCATTTGGAATTTGGGTTATTTAATTTTATCTTTCTCCACTCTCCTTGTGCTCAGCCAAAATGAAAGTGTATACCAAAACCGGGGATAAAGGACAAACTTCCCTCATCGGAGGCACGCGCGTACCCAAATCGCACGACCGCATTCATACGTATGGTACGGTAGATGAGGTGAACTCCTATATTGGTTTGCTGCGTGATCAGGAGGTGAATGCTAAACGCAAGGACTTACTGAAAGAAATTCAGGATCGGCTGTTTACTATTGGCTCGTTGCTGGCATCAGATCCAGAAAAGTCTACCGCTAAACTCCCCGATCTGTTCGAGGCTGACGTGGTATTGCTGGAAGAGGAAATGGATCGGATGAGTGAACAATTGCCAGAATTACGGTTTTTTGTGCTACCAGGCGGCCACCAGTCGGTTTCGTTTTGCCACCTGGCGCGTTGCGTCTGTCGACGAGCCGAACGACTGGTGATTGGCCTGAGCGAGCATGAATTTGTAAATGAATTAGTAATTATATACCTGAACCGCCTGTCAGACTACCTTTTCGTCTTGAGTCGAATGATGACACAGGAACTAGGCTCGGAAGAAATACCCTGGAAATCAAGGAAATAAAATCTCTATTATATTTATGACTGATTTATTAAATATGGAGGTAAAGCCTACCGCTGCCTCCCGAATCCAGTCGGTTGACTTCGACAACCTTCAGTTTGGCAGATCTTTCTCCGACCACATGTTTGTGGCCGACTATGCAGATGGACAATGGCAAAACTTCCAGATAGTGCCTTATGGAGATATGGCTTTCAGCCCTGCCCTAATGACGCTGCACTACGGACAGGCCATTTTTGAAGGCATGAAAGCCTATAAGAATGCAGCCAACGAAGTGTTGATTTTCCGTCCGCTGGACAACTGCCATCGCCTCAACAAATCTGCTGAGCGGATGTGCATGCCTACCGTGCCCGAAGATGTATTTATGGGCGGCCTAAGTGAACTGCTCCGTTTAGATAGCAAATGGATTCCAAACAAACCTGGTTATTCCCTGTACATTCGCCCGTTTATGTTTGCGACGGATCAGTACATTGGCGTAACACCTTCCAAGACCTATAAATTTATCATATTCACTTGTCCGGTAGGGGCTTACTACTCCAAACCGCTGAATGTGTGGGTAGAGACCAAATACATTCGCTCGGCTGAAGGCGGCGTGGGCTTTTCCAAGAATGCCGGTAACTATGGCAGTTCCCTGTATCCGACTCAGTTGGCTAATCAAAAAGGATACGACCAACTGATTTGGACTGATGCCAAAGACCATGAGTATATCGAGGAAGCCGGTACCATGAACTTTATGTTCATCATTAACGGCAAACTGGTGACTCCAGCCGCTGGCGACACCATTCTGAAAGGCATCACCCGCGACAGTGTAATTCAGCTAGCCAAAGATTGGGGCATGCCCGTGGAAGAACGGAAAGTATCAGTAAAAGAAGTACTGGCAGCAGTGAAAGACGGCAGTTTGCAGGAGGCTTTTGGCGCAGGAACCGCCGCGACTATTGCACACATTGCCCTGATTCATCATGACGGCGTTGACTATCAACTACCCGCCATTGAGACCCGAGAATTCTCGCATAAAGTACTAAAATCGATGGATGATATTAAGTATGGCCGAACCGCAGACACACACGGCTGGACTTATAAAGTATAAGCGGGCTAATGGATAAATGAATCGCTTAAAGCTACTCATCTGATTTGTATACAAAAACCCTGGCGGAGCAACGTCAGGGTTTTTGCTTTTAAAACAGCCTTGTAGAGCTAAGGTAAATGACCCAGAATTTTATGGGTAAAAGCGCATTTTTTAGCAAAACACTTGATAGAAAGTCGCCTAGTAGTTACATGAACAATCCAGCGACTCCGTGAAGTAGACTCACCGAGGGGAATACCTTTGCCGCGCTTTAAGTATGTATGCCAAGATAAAAGAGGTTAAATTCATTGTGTACTTAAAATACCAGCTTTATGAGAAAAGTCCGTTGCCTAGTTATTGGTGCTTTCCTTAGCACCCCGTTCCTGTTTATTGCTTGTAACAAAAACAAAGATGCTTCGCCCGATACCACGCAACAACAGCAGGCCTCCCAAGATGCCATGCAAGCCCAATCCTCGTTTGATGATGCGTTTAATATGTCAGGAAATGTGATGCAGGGCAAACCTGGGGGACGCGTAGAAAACCCCACCGAATGCGCCATCGTGGCTGCCAACAAAACCACATCGAGCATTTCAATCGATTTTGGCTCTACTAATTGTACCGGAGTCGATGGTAAAATGCGTAAAGGTAAAATCATCATTGCTTACCAGGGCACGTATCTGGCCACGGGCTCGGCTATCACTATTACCTTTGATAACTATGCTGTAGATAATAATGTATTGAATGGGAAATTTACGGTAGGTAACGTGATAGTGAATGCCCAAGGAAACTTGCAATACACGACCAAGGTAGAAAATGGCAGCTTTACGTATGCCAACAATGGTGGTACCTTAAAAATGAATATGGAACGTACCTACGAGCTGGTTATTGACAGCAAGGCTTCAGACTTTTCATTCCTGATAACTGCTACTGGCAATGTCACTACTATAAAGGGCGAGTATTATGATATTACTACGCTCAAGCCTTTGGCAATTAAAGCTTCCTGCGTGAGTACGGGCGTCTTGTACCCATCCAGCGGTTCACTTTCTTTCAAACCCAAAAATGAGCTGGCCTTCGTACTAGACTATGGCGATGGCACCTGCGATAAAATAGTATCACTCACGGTAGCGGCATTTACCAAGCAAATTGATTTGCCCTAAACGAATGTATTTCAGGTAGCTTAGCCGCTAAACTAATCTATTTATTTTATTCGGTTCAGGACTGCTTCCTTTCGCAATTTGATTCATTTTCTTACGCTGTAGCGAATGAGCTTTCACCATCCTCGGGATTGATCGCTCATTCGCTAATTTTATGCCTTTATAAAATATTGGCTACCTGTCTTCCCATACCCGTTTTAAACTTCCATTATATGCCTATTGTCTTATTTCGTTGGATGCTCCTGCTGCTTGTCATCGTTATTCTGAAGGCGCCAACGCAGGCAGCTATTGGTGAGGGAAATACTTCTTTTAGCCCAAAAGCGCAAATAACCCTGTATAAAGATTCGGTAAGTTTGGCTGACGCTGGCAAAACTCGTCAGAAGGCTGATTTTTATCTCAAAAAATTAACCTCTTTATACTTGAGCCTTAAGCAAAACAAAGAAGGTATTACGTATTTTGAGCAATGGCTCAGCACCAACCCTACCCGTCTCCAGACTTCCAGAGCTGCCGCTACCTACAACGCTTTGGGTAAGCTTTACCTTGCCATGACAATTACGAAGAAGAAGCCGGCGCTGGAAGCCTCTCATCAGGCTGTGGTGATTTATCGCAAGCGCAAAGAAATAGCCGGGCTGGCAGATGCCCTGTTGAATGAAGGCACTGCCATGGACAAGCTGAACCAAACTGACAAAGCAGGACAAAATTTTGAGGAAGCTTTGTCGCTAGCCAAAAAGCTAAGGGACGAGGATATGCAACGCACTACTTACGGACTATTGGCTGGTGTGTATAAAAAGCTAGGGCGCTACAAGCCATCGATAGAAGCCATGACGCATTTTACTGAGCTTGACAAAAAAATACGGGCGGCTGAAATACGCACCAAAGAAGAAGCGATGCGCAAGCAAACGGAGGCAATGCAAGAACGGGAACAGGAAGCCCATCTGCTGGCCACCGAAATGGAGGAGCGTTCGGTGGTGGCCGAAAGGGTAGCCTCGCAAAAAGATAGGGCGCTGCGATCTACCCAGCGGACTTTGGAGCAAAGCCAGCGTATCACCCGCGAACGCCAGTTAGAAATCGAAAACCTGCGCAAAGCAGACCAAATAAAAGAGCTTACGCTGCGCAAGCAGGAAGAAAATCTACGCTTTGAGCGCTATGTGCGGTATAGCCTGATTGGCATAGCCGGTTTGATCTTCATTGTTCTAGGCATTGTTTACTGGAGTTATCGGCAGAAGCGAAAAGCCTATGTACAACTTGAAAGACAGCGAAAAGAAATTCAGGAACAGCACGATGAAATAGAACAGCAAAGCGTTGCCTTGCTCGAAGCCATGCAAGTAATTGAGAAGAAGAGCCAGAATATCACCTCTAGCATCACGTATGCGCAGCGCATACAGCACGCCATTTTGCCGGACTGGCAAGAAATCAGGCATTTCTTTAATGACTCCTTTTTGCTTTACCGTCCCCGCGATATCGTCAGTGGTGACTTCTTCTGGTTTGCGCAAAAAAATGGGAAGGTATTTATTGCCGCAGTCGATTGTACCGGCCACGGCGTACCGGGCGCTTTTATCTCGATGGCGGGGCATACCTGGCTCAACCACATTGTCAACGAGCGGGGCATAACCCAGGCCGACGAGATTTTGAATCAATTGCACGTAGAATTGCGGCAAGCCTTAAAGCAAGCCACCACCGAAAACCAGGACGGCATGGATCTGGCGCTGGTGGTAATGGATACCCAGGCACGTACCCTGGAGTTTGCCGGTGCCAAAAACCCCTTAGTAATGATCCAACATGGTGAAATACAGGTGATAAAAGGCGATCGCCATGCCATTGGTGGCCGGCAACCCGAAGAGGAACGTCGTTTTACCCGGCACGTGTTTTCGTTGGAGCCCCAAACCCATTTCTACCTGTTTAGCGATGGCTTTCAGGACCAGTTTGGCGGAGACGATAACCAGAAGTTTATGGCTAAGCGTTTATACAGTCTGATTCAGGAACGCCATCGGGAGCCGATGAGCCAACAACGGGTGGTGCTGGAAGAAGCTTTGGATGGTTGGATGAATGGGCATCGCCAAATTGATGATGTACTGATGATGGGCTTCCGGGTTTGATTTGTCTAGCTGGATATACTAAGCAGTTGTTTTCAAGCGACTATTTGGTATGGCCATGCTTCCTCCTTGTCATTGTCAGCCTATTCACAAAAGCCCTTCAACTTACATTACTGTTGTGTGAATTTCTTACGCTTGCTCATCGCGAAACGACCTGAGAAGTGGAGGTATTAGCAGAGGATAACTGCCCTAGGGGAAACACAAACAGGGGTAGCCCTAGGTCTGCTCGCCGAGCATAACAGACGATTCACCGAGAAAACACTTATAGTAATCTAATAGTTAGCACTCATTATATAGGGCGGAGTTAACTTCAGTATATCGAAAAGTAAGCGTTTTCTTGTATTGATTTTACTTAGGAAAAATTCTTACATGCTCGATAGAAACAAAATTCTGGAAACAAAATGTCTTTTCTAAAACCTGTTTTTGCGAAACTGCACTTCTCTATTCGTAGTAAAAATAATAGTGGTAAGTAGGTGTAATGGGCACCTTTATCAGCACTTGTTTTAATACTGAAAATAAACTTATTCTACCGACATGAAACTTATTTCTACAGTTATTCCTCGGAATAATAATTTTATACTTGTCCCTTGTATCATTGCCATAATGATCTTATCAGGCATTGAAGTATGTTGGGGTGCAACCATTACTAGTAGAGTAGTTACTGGCAACTGGAGTGCTGCTACTTCTTGGGTTGGAGGTATAGCACCAACAGCAAGCGACGATGCAGTAATTGTGTCAGGCGCTACCATTACAGTAGCTACGGCCATCACCCGCACTGGAACTACGACTGTCAACACCGGGGGTAGACTTACCATCAGTGCAGCAAGCACGTTCAGCGGCACTAATACGATTAATGGCATACTTACTTTAGGAGCGAACCTAACCGGTAATTTAATTTTGGCTGGTACAGTAAGCACTTCAGGAACGAGTACTTACACCTTGACTGGCGATATTACGGGCAATGATGCAAACATTACTATTGCACCTGTCGTTTCCTCTACGTTATACATTACCGGCAAGCTTACGTCGAATAGTACTGGATCCAACACACTCACTATCAATGGTCCTGGTAAAATAAGCGTAAATAATTTCACACTCAACTCAGACACTTTTGCAGATATCAGTTCAACTGCCTACTTAACCGTTAGAAATAATCTTTATTTAGATAACAAAGCTCAACTCACGGTCAATGGAATCATTATCGTGAAGGGAAATTTTGACGCACACAATAATGGTAATATAATAACCTCAGGAAACGGGTATTTTTCTGTTCAGGGAACAGACACTGCTAAGGGCGCTGGTTCTGTAAAAAACAGCGTAAACTATTGTTTGGCTAGTGATCCTTGTAGTTACGTTGCTGCCTTCCCATTAAGTGACTGTAATAATGTGTGTGTAGCCTTAGGAGGTACGCCAGGGGTTGCTCTTCCTATCACCCTGATCAGTTTCAACGCAAGTTACCAGCTCACAGACAAACGCGTAAAACTTAACTGGCTTACGGCTACAGAAATCAACAATGATTACTTTACCCTCGAACGCAGCACAGACGCCCGGGTCTTTGAGGTTGTTGACATTGTTAAAGGCGGAGGTAATTCCAGGGAACGACTGGCATATGTCGCTTACGATAATTCGCCTCTGCCGGGCGTGAGTTATTACCGCCTTAAACAAACTGATTTTGATGGACAATTTGCCTATTCCAAACCATTGGTCATAGACAATCCGGAGGCGACTAAATTTGGTTTTACTATTACTCCTAACCCTATCCAAAACTTGCAGATGACCCTTCGGTTCAATGGCGAATTGAATAGCCAGGTATGGATAAGCATATACAGTAGCTTGGGGCAGCCAGTATACGAAGGCTACTATACCGTAGGCTCTCAATTAAATCTGCCCTTACCATCGTCGCTGCCAGGCGGAATGTACTGGGTAAAAGTTAATCAGGCCGGCCAATTGGCTACCCAGAAAGTCTTAGTAATGAATTAATACATGTGAGTTACCCAAGCAAAAACCAGGTGTGGATACGCAGTAGTATGCACACCTGGTTTTTGCGTAGCAAGCCCTAAGTTCCCAATTGCCCATTGAAGAGACGCAGTAACCCTATATCAAAAGATATAACGCTGTTGCTACGCATCACCAGCACTAGCCTGGGATTGCTGCTATTACCCCCTTCCTCATCGATGCCGATGACAAGCTTATGTGCGTACATGTTAAAATATCGCTGCTGTTGTTTTCAAGTGGCGGTATACGTGTCCATGCTTCCCCCTGGTCATTGACAGCCTATTCACAAAAGCCCTTCAACTTACATTACTGTTGTGTGAATTTCTTACGCTTGCTCATCGCGAAACGACCTGAGAAGTGGAGGTATTAGCAGAGGATAACTGCCCTAGGGGAAACACAAACAGGGGTAGCCCTAGGTCTGCTCGCCGAGCATAACAGACGATTCACCGAGAAAACACTTATAGTAATCTAATAGTTAGCACTCATTATATAGGGCGGAGTTAACTTCAGTATATCGAAAAGTAAGTGTTTCCGTCTATTGATTTTACTTGATAAAAATTCTTACATGCTCGATAGAAACAAATTTTTTGAAATAAAATGTCTGTTCTAAAACCTATTTTTACCAGTCTGTATTTTCCTTAAAATAAGTTATTAAGTATCTTATATTCAAATAGTTGAAATTTATATAAAAATTATTTCGACTAAAAATAGAAAAATAGATAATCCGTAAAATACAATTAGGATGTAAACCCGCCAGCTAGCCTGCTATAATCGATAAACAGAAAAGGAATTATAAAACAACATTGCTATGGACAATTTTACTAAAACTAAAACAACGTGGGTGAATATGGTTTTGAAAAACCTCTGGCTGGTAATAGCTAGGGGTTACCGCGTATTCGTCCCGGTGCAGACCGAGCCCTGTGGCTTAGTCAATGTAATAGCCTACAGGCAAAAAAGGCAGCCCGCCTTTATACAGTCAATATTTATACTCCTTTGCTGCTTCGGCGCTTTGCAGGCACATGCTCAGAGTATCAATACTTTTTCGGTCAGCGGTTCGCCCTTCTGTGCGGGAGGTAGCATTTCAGTTACTTTTGGAACGTCTAACTCTAACTCCTTTAATAACAGCAACGATTTCACAGTCGAACTATCTGATGGAAGTGGATCGTTTACTACTGCCACTCTTATTGGTACCATTACGAATAATAAGACTGGCGGAACGGTTAATGGTACCATTTCGGCAAGTGCGGGTACGGGCGCGGCTTATAGAGTCAGGATAACCGCTAATTCGCCGCCAACTAGCAAAACATCAACAAATAGTCTTACTATCAACGCATTACCTGCCCTTTATAGCGTTACGGGCGGTGGTGCTTACTGCACAGGTGGTACAGGTGTAGTCGTTGGCTTATCCGACTCAGATATTGGGATCAATTACCAGTTGAAAAATGGAGGGACTAATGTAGGTTCGGCTGTGATTGGTACAGGTAGTTCCATCAGCTTCGGCCTTCAAACAACCGCCACTACTTTTACCGTACTGGCTACCAGAGCGCTAACTACCTGTACTCAGACCATGAGCGGCTCCGCTATCGTGACAATCACGCCAATCGTAGGCACGCCTAGTACACCTTCCGGAACGCTTACACTTTGTCAAGGTAGCAGCCCCACTGCGTACACAACTTCAGCCACCAATGCTACCAGTTACACTTGGTCGGTAACAGGTACAGGCAATACCATTGCAGGTACAGGAATCACGGGCACTGTCACTTGGGCGGCGGGATATAGTGGTACAGCAACGGTGTCGGTAAGTGCCACGGGCTGTGGCACTTCTTCCATCGTAAACAGAACGGTAACCATCAACGCATTACCTACCCTTTATAGCGTTACGGGTGGCGGTGTTTATTGCACAGGCGGTACAGGTGTAGTCGTTGGGCTATCCGACTCAGACATTGGCGTGAGTTATCAGTTGAAAAATGGAGCAGCTAACGTAGGCTCTCCTGTGAATGGTACTGGTAATGCCATCAGTTTCGGCCTTCAAACAACCGCCACTACGTTTACCGTACTGGCTACCAATACTTCCACGACCTGTGCTCAGACCATGAGCGGCTCGGCTATCGTGACAATCACGCCAACGGTGGGAACGCCTAGTGCTCCTTCCGGAACACTTACTCGTTGCATAGGTAGTGGCTCTACTGCCTATACGACTTCGGCCACTAACGCCACCACTTATACATGGTCAGTAACAGGTACCGGCAATACCATTGCTGGAACGGGCACGACGGGCACCGTCACCTGGGCGGCGGGGTTTAGTGGTACAGCAACGGTATCGGTCGTAGCCAATGGTTGTGGCACTTCGTCAACCGTCAATACTTCCGTAACCGTGACGCCAACGGTGGGAACACCCAGCGCTCCTTCGGGCACGCTTACCCGTTGCCAAGCCAGCGGCTCTACTGCTTACACTACTTCAGCCACCAATGCCACCAGTTATACCTGGTCGGTAACAGGCACTGGTAATACGATTGCGGGCACGGGTACGACGGGCACTGTCACCTGGGCGGCGGGCTATAGTGGCACGGCAACGGTGTCGGTCGTAGCCAATGGCTGTGGCACGTCTTCTACCGTTAATACTTCGGTAACGGTAACGCCAACAGCAGGAACGCCTAGCGCTCCTTCGGGCACGCTTACCCGTTGCCAAGCCAGCGGCACTGATGCTTACACTACTTCAGCCACCAATGCTACCAGTTATACCTGGTCAGTAACGGGCACAGGCAATACTATTGCAGGCACGGGCACAACGGGCACTGTCACCTGGGCGGCGGGGTTTAGTGGTACGGCAACGGTGTCGGTCGTAGCCAATGGCTGTGGCACTTCTTCTACTGGGAGTACGAGCGTATTTGTAGCAGCGCCTAATGCTATTACTACTTCCGCTCTTGCTAGCTCCACATTATGTGTAGGCTCTACCATAAATGTCGATTTTATTGCACCCTGTAGTTTCGATTCAGATAATACCTTTACGGCTCAGTTATCCAGTGCTACCGGAAGCTTTGCCAGCCCTGTTAATTTGGGAACGGTTACCGGTACTACCTCTGGAAGCATCTCGGCCCTTATTCCAGCGGGAATTGTAGCGGCGGGTACACAATACCGCATCCGGGTGGTTGGCAACGAGCCCGTGAGTATTGGTAGCGATAATGGCACCGACCTCACTATTCAGGTATACTCCGCAGCTCCAGTTTTATCTCAATCAATCGTTACATCGGGTACTGGCTCTACTGGTACCGTACTAACAGCTACTGGCACTGGCGTAACATCTTATCAATGGGGGTATTACACGGTGCTGGGTGGATCCATTACCAATTTGGGTAGTACTATCAGCACTTATACACCTCAGGGAGCTAACTTCCCTTCACCAGGTTGTTACTATGTGGTTTGTCAAATGCAGACCGCTGGTGCAGGTTGTGGACTGGCCGTCAGTAATGCCGTTACTGTTTATGTGAACTGTGCGCAAGGAGGAGCGGCTAATTTGATCGTCAATGGGAATTTCGAGGTGGTTCCTAATTCATCTGTAGGGTCTACCTCGGATCCGGTTGCGGTACCTACTAATTTAGGCTTTACTTCCCAATATGCTTATGCCAATACCGCTAATAGCTTAGCTAACAATACCGATGGCAAAGGAACATCTGGGGGAGAGGGTAAGTATGGCATTACGGATGATCCTGCCTTTCTGCATAGTGCTTTTTGTAAGTTAGGCACTACGCTTACTGCGTCCCCTAATGGCGGTAAGATGCTGGTAGGTAATGCAGCTACAAGCGGTTCGCAAAACCTATGGAATCAACTGGTTACTGTCTCCAAAAATACTGACTACGTACTTACTTTCTGGGCAGTCAGTTTGGCGGGCCCAGCCAACAGTCTGAAATTTGGTATTTACGCGGGCTGTTTCCGTACCGGGTCAGATATTGAAGTAGAACAAGCGGGTATTCCTAACTGTACCTGGACTCAGTTTACCATACAATTGAACAGTGGCAATCAAACGTCCATTGACTTAGCCATTCGTAATATCAGTGCTACTGCTGGGGGGAATGATATTGCCATTGATGGTATTGTAATGTATGCTTGTGCCGCTGGTTCCAGTAACTTCCCCGTCTCTAACACCTATATTTGGCGAGGATTCTCGTCCGACTGGACAAGTTTTGACAATTGGGGAAGCTCGTGTGCCATTCCTGTTTGTGGAGATGCAATCACAATTCCAGTTTTACCCGCTGGTAAAATTTACCCAGCTATTACCTCCACTGTGGCAACGGCTAGTACCATAAACATTAGCAACGGCGCTACTTTGTCAGTCAATGCGGGCGCAAATCTTACGATATGTGGAGATTTTACTAACAATGGTAGCCTTAACGTTGCCTCTACCGGCACCATTACGCTTTCCAATAACAAAACTCCCCGCACCGCTCAGATAATAGCAGGTAACTTATCGGGTTTGAATATGTTTAATAATTTAACGATTAATAATACTACAGCAACCGATGTCGTGCAATTAGCTAATCCGATTGAATTGACTGGTAACCTAACCATTACGAGTGGGGTGCTAAATGCGAATGGAAAGCAGATTAAATTGGCAGGCAACTTTGTCAATTCCAGTTCTTTCGTTCCTGGTACAGGAACAGTGGAGTTTAGAGGTGCCAATGCTCAGCAAATTACCCAAACCGGCACGGGGCAATTCTATGATTTTAAAATCAATAAATCGACTGCCACGGGTACGCTTACTTTCAATTCGGCAGTGACCACCATTAATAACCAGTTGATATTAACCAAAGGAATTGCAGTCACGGGAAACAATGAGATATACGTTGCTAATAATGCAGGACCCGCCATTACTGGCCATACCCCTGCGGTGAATGGCGTAATGGCCACCACTACCAGTAATAGTTATATCAATGGAAATCTGCGTCGTGCCGTTTTCGGTACTCGTTCGTATGACTATCCAGTAGGAGATGCCACCCGCTATGAACTGATGATATTGCAGATCAATGTAGACTTAGGAGTATCAAGTGTGGTAGGCACTTTCCATAGCAGTAACCCGGCGGCTGGCCAGGGGTTATCAAGTGCAGATGGCAGTAACAACCTCGCCCTATGCACCGGGGGTAGTTGGGATATTACGCCTAATGTAACTGCTGCGTCTACTGCCCGCTATAAATTGTACGTGTTCCCGGTAGGCTTCTCATGCGCAGGAGGAGGAACTCAAACCTTTATCAAACGGCATGATTCCGGCTCTCCATGGTCAATGGATGGTAGCACGTATATCAATGGCAATACACGGGATAATTTGAAAACCTTTTCTGAAATTGTACCCGCTTCAGGAACACTTCCCCTGCCGGTTCGCTTGCTCAATTTTGAAGGCAAGTTAGCCACCAAGCAAGTGGAAGTAGACTGGCGGACAGCGTCAGAACTAAACAATGCTTATTTTGAAGTGCAACGCTCTGTCGATGCCAAACATTTTGAAGCCATCGGTAGGGTGGAAGGCAGCGGTACAACGCACGAAATGAGAGCTTACAACTACGTGGATACAAAACCTTTGGCTGGTATGAATTATTATCGCCTACGCCAGGTAGATATCGACGGAAAGTACGAATACAGCCGGGTGATTGCCATCGACAATCCGCAGGAAGAGATGGAGTTGTTCCCTAACCCTATATCAAAAGACATGACGCTGTTCCTGCGCATCAACAGCCTGGAAATGCGGCAATACCTGGTTTTGATTTACGATTTGCAAGGGAAAGAAGTGTCGCGGGAGATGGTAACGGCAAAGGCTGGAATTATTGATGCACCCATTAGCCAGCAATCTCCTTTATCATCAGGAACGTACCTGGTGCGGGTAGTAGATGCCAAGCCGTCTGTCTTACCAAGTGTATGGCTATTCAAACTGATGGTGAATTAATGCCAATTGGCTGCTGATTATTTGTCTTAATTGGTAGAGTATCCATGCAGAAGGCGGGGCAATGGTCATAATCGTCCATCGTCCCGCCTTCTGCATGGATACCTTTTCGTTTTTCCCTATGCAGTGAACGTTTAACTTTATCTTACCCACCTTCGTATACCTTTACAAAAACGCTCAACCTAAAACGCAAACGATATGACTATCCAAGGAGAAGAGTTTAATGCTGATAACCTGACTGGTCAGAACCAAGCCGGGAGCAATGCAAACTGGCCCGTCCGCCTTCTTACTGCCACCACTATTATTGGCGATAGAGTAGAGAACAACCAGGGAGAAAATTTGGGAAAGATAAAAGACATCATGCTAGATGTTCGACGGGGGAGTATTGAATACGTAGTCCTGGAATACGGGGGATTTTTAGGCATTGGCGAAAAGTTATTTGCTATTCCTTTTCACTCATTGGAGCTAGATACTGCCAGCGAAATGTTTATTTTAAAAATGGATAAAACCACCTTGGAAAAGGCACCAGGATTTGATAAAGATCACTGGCCAGAGACCAACAGCCACGAATATTATCAAGAAGTGGGTACGTATTGGGGCAATTTCATGGGTAATAATACTGCTGCACCACTGTAGAAAAAAACAGTAAGTGCCTATCTC
>JAZKGK010000176.1:0-16531 GCA_040385915.1 Bacteroidota bacterium | reverse complement strand
TTATTACATCACAATTATACCAACATACAAACAATTGGGCTACAGGACATGGTCTTATGATTTACTAATATAAATATCCTTTGCCTAATCGAGTAGATGGCCTCGCCAGTTGTGTCTGACCAGGTTCGCCTCTCACATTACTATCCTTACGGGTCACGTATACAGCGGTTCACTAAACATTGGGATTACTTGTTGGTAATGTGTGTTTACATACCCTCGTTATCTTAGTAGTTCTAGACAATTAGATTTGTTATTAAAAGCTATCCAAAACTCAGTGCCTATTTTTTGGCCGGTGGAGCAAAGCAGGAAACCTTCCCCTCTATGCGAATAAACGGTATATTATTCTGGCTTTTTATCGGTCTGTTTCTCCTATTCTAATCTTTGATGGCACAGCCACCTAATTCTACACCCTTGCTCAAGGGCGCTCAATCTTTGTTAGCTGATTCGCTGCTCACACAACAGCAATACCAAATGCTGGTAAAATGGATTTCACAAGACAGCCTACGTACCTACGGGGAAATGATGTTGGTTGCATCGACTATCGTAAATAAGGATTTTATCCAAACGATTATCCAGGAATATAATGCCAAGCAGCCGCCTAATAAACGCTTTCCTGGCCCTAAGGGTTATGGAACCATGAAGCTACCCGAATTCGAGTATTCATCCATTCTAAAAGAAAATACCCAACGCCTACTGCGGGCAGGAGCCATCTCCAACGATATAGCAGAGCAACTACATCACCAAATCCAGCAGGATCGTTTGAAGATACCAGCACAACTTCTGGAATATGTCGGCTGGGCGAGTTTGTTTGAAGATTGGTTATGGCCAGATAAATTAAGGGCTTATGCAGACATGCTGCGAGACCAAAAGATTATTTCGTCAACCAGCTATGAATCGCTGTTGAGCGACATGCAGGCAAAGCGCATTCAATCGGGTAGGCAACTGCTGTCTTACTGTGAGAAGGTACTGGTGATGCAATCGCCCGAATCGGTAGTCACTCCGCTGGATTTCTATCGCTCCATCTATGAACAGATTCGTCAGTCGGTTCCCGAACTTCCCTTTACGGATTTCCAATTGAAGGAACTGAGGGAACCGGACCCTTTTCGGAAAAATGGCCACTTTATTAGTTTGTATGTTTCTTATCAATTGGCTGGCCAGGAATACAAAAGCCTGGCTTACCAATATTCTGACGAAAGGCCGTGGATGGCAGAGGATAAACACTTGCCTGTCAACAAGCGTCTCTTTTGGCAATTGGACCTACGATTTTACCAGTTTATCAATCAATCATTAATTGATCATCACTCAGAATACCGCATTCACAGTGTGGATCGTTCCGATTTACCCTTTTCTCCTTTTCAGTACAGTTCCAGCTCCTTCGCTGAATTTAAAATAGAAGACGAGTCGAAAGCGAGTTTCCTTCTGCTGACGAAGTCCCAGGCCGATGCCATTAGGATAATCCAGGAAGAAGGCCCCCTTGGACCCTATCTGCCCCTTAGCTATGAACGCTACAATGCGCTTACCACCGCAGAAAAGGAGCAGGCGTGGCAGGAATTAGAGGTGCAAGGATTTTTGACAGGTCTGACTCCGCTTGAACTAACCACTACTCTGGTAGATGATGTGTTAGACCTGCTTCGGATCAGCCTGCATGGGGTGTACAACATCGAGTATGGCGAAATTGATGTATATATGCACAAGCCTTATCGCCAACTCACCCAGGAGTTAAGCGAGTATTCCCGGGGGGCATTCAAGCCAAGCCTAATCAAAGATGGTTACCAGGAAAAGTTGAAGGAAGGCGAAATGTTTTCGTATGGTTTTACTTTCAAGGGCAAGAAGTATGCGACCCAGCTAAAAAAGCAAGCCAATCGTGTAGATTCCCATTTTCTGAAATTCATTAACCAAGCTTTGGCAGATGCAAACGTGGATGGATTATATTATGATGTGGGGAATGAACAAATGCGAGAACTCATCTTTCTGACGAATCGCCAAAAAGAATATCTGCTCCAAAAGCAAATCATGGTGAAAGATTACTAAACTGCGGATTCAGTATTGATTTCGTATAGATTTCATGAAGTTCTATACATTGAAATAGCAACTTTTTCAGCTAATCTACCAATTCACGCCCACGTCTTGTTGCAGGGTCCAAAAGGCGATTCCGTAGGCTTTACACAATTGGGCAAGAAAACAAGGTTGGTTGCTCGAACGCATACTGTCAAATAATTTTCACTTCCTTGCCTACTTGCTCACATTGTGCATTTGGAAGAATTGTACTTCCTCGTCGCATTTCAAAGCGGATAATTATATCAACTTCATAATTACAATCTTCCCTCTGAATTTTCACTCCGATAGAAGAAACAATAAGCGCCCCTTTGTGTATCAAAATGTGTATCAAACAAAAAAGCACCTACAAGTTTTACCTTGTAAGTGCTTGATTATCAAGTGGGCCCTGATGGGATCGAACCATCGACCCTCTGATTATGAGTCAGATGCTCTAACCGTCTGAGCTAAGGGCCCTCATAAAACGGCTCATAGCCGCTCTATTTGTATTTGGGAGTGCAATGTTACATATTCAGGCCGACATACACAAGATTTATCACTGAACTTACTGCCGGTTTCTCAGTTGCAAAGCGGCTTTTTCTAATACCTTCACTATTTCTTCCAAATGGATGGGCTTGCTCAGGTAATCATCCATACCTGCCTGCAAACATTCTTCGCGATCGCCAGGCAAAGCATTGGCTGTAGTGGCAATAATTATAGGCTGTATGTCAAGCCGTTGACGCATAGACCACCGCAGTCGCCGGGTAGCTTCCAGTCCGTCCATTTCTGGCATCTGCACATCCATCAAAATCACCTGATAATTTTCCTGGCTTACGGCATCCAACGCCGCTTGCCCGTTGAGTGCTACCCCAGGCTGGTAACCCAGCTTTTTAAGAATATGTACAATTAATTTCTGATTGACTAGGTTATCTTCTGCAATCAGAATCCGCAAAGGATACCGCTGCGAAAAGGTGGTAGATAGTATCTTCTGAGGTACAGTGGAAAGCTCCGTAAGTGCCTTGCCCGGCAGTTTGAGGCATTGAAGGATATAATTACTTAACAGCTGGTGCTTTATAGGCTTGGTTAATACAGAGCAAAACAGATTCGACTGGCGTTTCAATCGGTCATTGCTGATGGAATTTAATAACAGCATAGCAAGTGAAGGATATTTTTCTTTAATGATCTGTGCTAATTTGATACCATCCATTCCTGGCATGACCATATCCGTAATCACTAGATCAAAACCCGGCTGCTGCAATAAAATCTCTAGTGCTTGACTGCCCGAGGTGGCCAGTGTAGGTATGAGTTTCCACTGCTGTAACTGATTTTGCAGTACTTGACGGCTAGCGGCATTATCGTCTACCACCAGTATTTGTTTGCCTTCTAGGGCAGCCATATTGTCTTGTGCAAAAGGAATCAGCGATTGGATGGCTATATACGCCTGAAGACTGAATGTCACCGTAGTGCCTTGGCCTAACTGACTTTCCACGGCAATCGTCCCTCCCATCAGCTTCACTAACTTCTGACAGATAGCCAGGCCTAAGCCCATCTCTCCACGCGTGTGACTGGAGGTGGTAACTAGTGGCGAGAAGGCTTGAAACATCCGCTCTACTTTATCGGCAGAGATGCCAACGCCAGTATCCCGTACTTGAAAACCTAGTGTTAATTCATTGCCTGCTCCTGCTTTCAACAAGTGAACACCCAAAAACACATCGCCCTGTCGCGTAAACTTAATGGCATTATCAACCAGATTTATAAGCACCTGCCTTAGCCTTATCCCATCAATTGTGACGTGCGTGGGAACGTTGGGCTCTATCCAATAGACTAGATCCAGCCCTATTTCGGCAGACTTGGAGGCGAATTTATCCAATATTTCTTCCAGGCAGGCGCGCAAATCTATGTCCTGCTCCTCTAGGGCTAACTTGCCTGACTCCAGCCTGGAAAAATCTAAAATGTTATTAATCACCGATAACAGGTTCTCTCCGCAACCACTTATGGTGTCGGTATAGTCTTGCTGCTCTTTATTTAGTGAGGTTTCTTTGAGTAGAGAGGCCATTCCAATTACTCCATTGAGAGGGGTGCGTATTTCATGGCTCATAGTAGACAGAAACACGGTTCTTGCTCGATTGGCTTCCTGAGCTTCCTGTTTAGCTTGGTCTATTTCCTGGCGGGCGTTTACCAATTCCTGCTGAACAATATTTTTCTCTTCTCCTAGCTTGGTTACCTGGCCAGTATGCGCCTTCACTTGCTGTTCCAACTCGGCTATTTGAGCCTTTAGGGCTTTGGTACGATTAAAATATAAAAAAAGGACGCTACCTACCACACCAATGAATAGTCCCCATTCAAACCACCATATCCATGTCTGCCAAAACGAACTCATCTTTATTGTATTAAGTGGGAGGTAAATTATGTACAAAACAGCTATTTTATCGCGAAAGCAAGATACTATATTTTGCACATGACTGCTCAGCTATTACCGCATATCCTCAGCAGCAAGGGTACAACAAAGCATGTTTATTAACTAATGAACTGTTCTATAGCATTTTACAAATGACCATAGCCAACGCTAATTTAATTTTTATATTAGTTTTAACTTAGCAAGCTTTTCATTTCATCTTCTTTCCATTATGCAGTGGCTTATTCCTGTGATTTTAGCGGCTCTTTGTTTCGGGCTTTACAACTTTTGTATTAAGGTAGCTTCGGGACAGATCCACGAAATGCTGGGGGCAGCTATTTTGCAAGCGGTAGCACTGGGATTAGGCGTTATAGCGCTTGTATTTCTAAAAACCAAAGGAGCAGTATTCCACTCGTCACCCAAGGGCTTCGGCTATGCTATGGCAGCCGGCTTGTTTGTCGGCTTGGCCGAAATCCTTTCTTTTTATGCCTTTTCAAAAGGTTTGCCTGCCTCCGTTGGAATTCCGGTTATTGTGGGTGGTACCTTACTCACGGGGATTTTGCTCGGCCAATGGGTATTGAAAGAAACGCTGAGTCCACTGCAATACCTGGCAATAGCCATGATTATTTCAGGAGCGCTGATTCTGGCTTTTAAGAAGTAGGAATTAGTCGTTAGCTATTAGTAGTTAGAGATTAGCTCTAGGGAGTAAAGAAGACTAAAGCTGACAATTCATTAAGTGACTAAATTAAAACACATTAGCCTTTTACTAATGGCTAATTACTAACCCCTTCTTACCTGAATACAAGGCCTACAACCGATCGTGGTTTTTTATCAGCGCAGCAACCAAATCTTCCGGTGTATCGATACCTATGCTTTCGTACTCGGTAAAAGCCACGCGGATACGGTAGCCATTTTCCAGCCAACGAAGTTGTTCTAATAGTTCTGCTTTTTCTAATGGAGAAGGTGGCAATTGCGTAATCGTGGCCAGAATGTCGGCACGGTAAGCATAAATACCAATGTGCTGATAGAATACGTGCTTATCTAACCATTGGCTAGGCTCGACTCCACGCAAGAAAGGAATTGGCTGTCGACTGAAATACATCGCTTCGCCTTCCTGATTTAAAATTACCTTGGCCGTATTGGGACTGAAAAGGGATTCGGGATCAGAAAATCGTTTCACCAGGGTAGCCAATTCTGTTTTCCCGTAAAGGCATCCTGCCAGAATATCAATTTGCTCAGGCTGTATAAAAGGCTCATCACCCTGAATATTAATCACATAGTCGAAATTCCCTCCTCTTATTTGAAGTGCTTCAAAACAACGATCGGTACCACTTGTATGGTGTTCTGAGGTCATAACTACATTACCACCAAAGCCCTGTACGTGATCATAGATCAGGGCGTGGTCAGTGGCTACCATCACTTCGGTAAGGGAACTAGACTGAATGACCTGTTCGTACACACGACGAATCATACTTCTGCCGCCGATATCGGCTAATGCTTTGGCTGGGAAGCGGGTTGAAGCGTAACGGGCAGGAATAATACCTAAAATATTCATTTTCTCTACAATTGTTTGGCAAATATGGAGCTAGCAAGATACGAAAATCTATAACTGCTGGAGATACCTCAATATTTCTTACTCAAACAGGGTGATCGGCCAGCGCATAGTTCCTTTTTCAAAGCAATCGGAAGGTCATCCGATGGTGTTCACAAGGCCCTGTTTCTCGAATGGCAAGCCGATGTTTTACCGTCGGATAGCCTGCATTTTGTTCCCAGCCATATTGCGGATAAGCTTTCGCCAAGCCTTCCATTCGTTCATCCCGATGGGTTTTGGCCAAAATAGAAGCTGCTGCAATAGACAAATAGGTAGCGTCGCCTTTGACCAGGCAAGTATGCGGCACAAATGGATAGGGCTTGAAACGGTTGCCATCTACTATCAAATGTTCGGGAGGACTGCCACCCAATTTGACCGTGAGTTTGTCAACCGCCCGGTGCATAGCAAGTAAAGAGGCTTGCAAAATGTTGATCTGATCAATCTCTGTATGAGAAGCTTCGGCTACTGCCCAGGCAATTGCTTCGCGCTCAATTTCTGGGCGGAGTAGCTCTCTTTGCTTCCGGGTTAACTGCTTAGAATCGTTGAGCAATGCATGAAAATAATCGTTAGGCAATATAACCGCGCCCGCCACCACTGGCCCGGCCAAGCAGCCCCTCCCTGCCTCGTCAAGCCCCGCTTCTATCAACTGAGGGTAAAAATAAGGCTGCAACATGTGGGTCAATTAACAATTAACATTAAACAATGGCGGTAATATTAGCCTTTCGACCCCTATTTTCCAAAGGACACCCATGCCATCTGCTTTTATATAAATATCCTCCTTCTTGACTATCACCTCTCTTCTGTCAGCTATTATTCAAAAATCAGTGTTTCTTTAGTACAGCCCAGTCAAGCTTTAATCTATTTTCTTTATATTGGGTTTTCATAAGCAAGACTTACGCTCATCTACTTCATTTGGCTGAATCCTTGGCCAAGCACCATACCTGAGTACCCATACCGCCAAACAAACCAATGCTTTTCATGAAAACATCAGCCCACACCTGCCTTTCAATCCCAGCTAGCGTCTTTATCAGGAAGCCTTTACATCAATTTTTACTCATACTCTTAAGCCTCCAATTGGCTAGTTCTGGCCTGATGGCTCAAACCACTGCCGAAGTGCGGGGATTGACAATGGATGATTATACTAAAGCAAAAGCCTTTAAAATAAAAGATTTGGAAGTCGATACGTACGCAAAATTTGACGGCCTTTACGTACTCGACCGCTACGACCGAGGTACTGGCCAAATAGTCCCTCCGTACGTGTTTAAATACAGTGACGGCATAGAGCGTCGAATCTACCTCTATAAATTTCTGGACAATAAATCGAAGAAAGAACTTGGCTTGCTCGCCGTATATACCACACCTGCCAATGGCAAAACAATCAATGTGTGTATACCCAATCCAAGCGCCGATAAAAGCGTTTGGGCCGCCTACATTGATGACCTTAAACAACAAGGCGAACAGGAAAAAGGCTTCCTCTCTACGGTATCCTACGTACTTTCGCGCGAATTGAGTGCGGTCGCTGCCAACGGCGGACAAACAACGACTATAGGAGGTGCCAAGAGCGATTACGATGTTTGCTTTCCGGCAGGAACCTTGGTTACCTTGGCCGATGGTAGCCAGTTGGCCATAGAAAAGGTAGACGCAGGAACAAAAGTACTGGCCTACCAAACAGACAGTCAGCAACCGATAGTTACGGAGGTAGAAGAACGACAAACCCACGAAGGAAAAAGCTATTCTATTACTCGATTGGTATTGTTCCCTACCGAAGAAATCACTGCCACTACCGCTCCCCTATCGCTATCGGTTAGCACCCTGGAAGCGACACCCAACCATCCGGTATGGACCAATAGTGGCCGCCAAACGGTCAAGCAGCTACTTCCTGGAGACATTTTGTATAGCTATAACAGCCAGACAGATACATTCCAGCCTATGAAGGTACAGCAGGTGCTGACTAGTTATAACACTGTATCAAGGGTGTATCATTTAAAAACGACGGTCAACAATTATCTGGTCAATGGAATGGTTGTATTGGAAAAATAGAAGTGGACATTCCGATTGCAAAATGAAGTAAGCTAAGAAGCGGGGAAACTATTCTATCTCCTTGCCAACTTTAACTTCTCCAATAAAAGGTTTACCTTGGGCGCTGCCTGCACCACTGCTATTTTCTGGCCGTGGTGCAGGCAGCATTTTATTTAAACTGTAACCTATCACTCCTTCCCCCATGAAAAGCAAAGTTTTACCCGCTGTACAAAAGTGGTTATTGGCAAGTATTTTCGTATCCGGCCTATCGGGAACACTGGCAGCTCAAGGCTTGAGCCTTACCGAAGACAAAACTAAAACGGAAGATGGTACTGAAATCGAAGCCTGGACAGCAAGCCTGGATCAGAAAGAGGATTATGTCCGCGAAACCTTCGATAAATTTATTAAGCAGGAGTATGGACTCAAAACTGATAAAAGAGCCAAAAATATCCTGATCGTAGATAAAGCAAAAATCGTAGAAATATCTTCGCTTCGGGGAGATTTACGTGGCGTATTTTCGCCCCGCGGAACCAGCACTTTGGTTTCCTTTGCCTTTAGTCCAGGGTACGATATCCACTTGAGTAAAGAAGCTTATCCAGATGAATTGGTAAGATTAGGAAAGATTGCCAAAAGGTATGTGAAATATCATTATAACTATTACTATAAAGACCTGCTGGCCAACACCGAAAAGCAGATCAGAGATAAGCAGGATGATATCAACAAAAACACCAGCCGCATTTCAAAGGCTAAAAGTGATATTGCCGACAATCAGACTAAAATCGATGCGGGGGACAAACAGACGCCTAAATTGACGGATAGGAACCGAAAATCTAATGAAAGCATCACCAGTATGGAGACAGAGAATACGAACTTACAAACCGAAATCACTCAACTGAAGGAGTCAATTACCCAGATTCAAGCTTCGTTAAAGAAAGTAAGCGAATTTTAAACGAGCATACCTTTCAAAAACACCCATGCCAAAAGGTATATTTCTCTTTTTAATCAGTTTGAGTTTCCTTATCCCTTTGCAGGTACTGGGGCAACGGCAGTTGATGAAAGACCTACAAAGTCATTACCCTGCAAGCAGCATTTATTTCCTCTACCCCAGCACCTTACGGATGTTCAACGTCAATAAAATGCCGGAATATTACCAGCTCTTTAATAAAGTTAATCTCATAGTCGTGGTTAACATTCTTAAGCAATCACCTACGTTTCGGAAAGAAGAGATTGAAAACTTGAAAAAAAAACTCATTCAAGAAAAATATCAGCATCTATTCGAATTCGGGATGTCAGAGAACCAAGTAGCCTTTTTCAAACGAGAGAAAAATGGCATACCCGTAGAAATGGTTGGCTTTTTAGGAATGGAAGCGCAATACCTGGCGATCTATGTCGATGGCTTTATTGCTGATAAAGCATTAATTGGCTTACTAAAGGGCGGTTTCAATGGCACGGAACTGGGCACTATTTTACCACTTAATAAAGAAAAATAATCATTTGAGATCAGTTCTGTCCATTCAGCAACTCCAAAAAAGCTACGGCAAAAGGAAAGCCCTGGATTCTCTATCGCTAGAGATTACCGAGGGTGCCATTTTCGGTCTCTTAGGCCCCAACGGGAGCGGAAAAACGACTACACTCGGTATAATTCTGCAAGTAGTCAACAAGACAGGCGGGGAGTTTTACTGGTTTGGACAACCACCCAGTCACCACCAACGAAAGAAGATAGGAGCTATTATCGAATCGCCTACCTTTTACCCTTACTTATCAGCCCGGCAGAATCTCCGGGTGGTCGCTAAAATAAAGGAGGTCAGTCCCCATCGGATTGAAAAAGTACTTACGCTGGTAAATCTACTCGAACGTGGCGACGATGCCTTCAAAACCTATTCGTTGGGGATGAAACAGCGTTTATCCATTGCATCAGCCCTGCTAGCCGATCCGGAAGTATTGATCTTGGATGAGCCCACTAATGGCCTTGACCCACAAGGGATTGCGGAAGTAAGAGACCTCATTGTACAAATTGCAGCAATGGGCAAAACCATTATCTTAACTAGTCACTTATTGGATGAAGTGCAAAAGGTATGTACAGATTTTGTCGTGCTTAGCCAAGGTAAACTCATCTATACGGGTAGTGTGCAAGAAGCGCTGGCTGGAAACGAGACAATCGAACTAAAGGCAGAGAATCTGGACCATCTTTGCGAAGTAGTCAGGCGGTATCCCACCATCAAAGCCATAGATAAACAATCGACCCATGTGCTGGCAACCTTGCAGGAGAGCGATAAGCTAGTAAATCTTCACCAATTCCTTATCGGTGAAGGCATTGTACTAACACACCTAATGACCAAAAAGCAAAACTTAGAACAGTATTTTTTAGATATTCTGGCAACGCATGCGTAGACTGATTGAGATCGAATGGCTTAAAAACCGCCATTATCGTACATTTTGGGTAGTAATAGGCGTATACTTTCTCGTCCTGGGATTCGTTTGCAGCAACGGCAAACAGGTTCTGGCATTTCTAGAAAGAAAAGGAATAAAATACGAACAATTCAAGCCAACCATGCTGCCTATTTATGATTTCCCCGATGTGTGGCAAAACATCACTTACATGGCTTCTTTTTTTAAAATATTCCTGGCTTTCGGTATCATTATTTCCATTACGAATGAAAATAGTTATCGAACCATTCGCCAAAATATCATTGATGGGCTTAGTAAAAAAGATTTTATTTTTTCAAAAGTAGGGTTTATCTTTTTGCTGAGCCTATTGGACAGCACGTTCCTATTCCTGCTGAGTCTGCTAATGGGGTTCTGGCATTCTTCGGTTACAGATTTTCGATCCATTTCTCAAACCATTTTCTTTATTCCTGCCCATTTTCTAGAAGTATGTACGTATCTGGTTTTTGCCTTACTGGTGGGGCTATTGCTTAAAAAATCAGGGCTCAGCATTGTACTACTGCTTGTGTACACCCTCATTATCGAACCCATTCTGGGTGCGATTCTTTTAAGGGAACATGACTGGGTAGCTCGTTTCCTCCCAATCAAAGCACTGAACAACCTGATTCCGAGTCCTTTTCCTCGCTATCTATTTCAAGAAATTCAGGACTATGTGGCCTGGGATGCCATTCTCATTGTCATGGCCCACCTAGTCATCTATATTTTCTTGTGCTATCGCTTACTGGCCAAACGAGATTTGTAAAGACTAAAAATGGTTTTATGAGGCTTCCCGCTTGGGTAGCGGGAAAAGCTCAATCGGCATTGTGCCAATATTAGGAGAGTTGTTTTTGCCGAAAGACCTGAAAATTAAAGTTATATATCACCAGCGAAATCCCAATAAGCACATAGGAAATAACCTGATGCAAAGCTGCTTCCTCTTGGTAATACAGGAAAGCAACCGCAAAGTTGATCAGCGGATTAATATACATCAAAATGCCAATCGTGCCCGATTTTAACTCATTGAGCGCATACAAGTTGAGAAAGAGCGGAACAATAGTAAAAACAACACTCAACACGACAATATAGGCGTAGAAATCTTCTTTGGGGGGAAAGCCGCCTTCTAAGTAGAAGTACAATGGCCCGATCAGAATAAAAGACACCAGCAGTTGCCAATTGAGCAGCACCATCTTATCGTATTGCTTCATCAGCCGCTGGGTAATCAGGTAAAAGGCATAGGTGGAGCCAACCAGCAAACTATAGCACAGATTTATCCACGACTCGACTCCAATAAGGTAGCAACTTAGTATACTCAGTCCGATCGCCACCCATTGATTCACTTTCAAGGGTTCTTTCAATATCAGAAAACCGAGTATCGCCGTCATAATGGGGCAAATAAGGTAAGAATAAGAAGCAGTCTGAATGCTGATATGGTTGAGTACGTAAATGTACGCGAGCCAATTAACCGCTAATAATGCTCCTCCCAACGAACAATAGAACAAAGCCTTTTGCTTTTCAGCCCGTGTAGAACGCTGGAACAAGTCCAGGGAAGACCGCAAAGCCTCCTTACGAAAGACAAAATTGATCAGCAATAGAAGGAAGAGCGCAATAACGAGACGGAAAAACAGGATTTGCAAACTGGAATATTCACTCAAGGCTCGTAAAGGCAAAGGAATAAAACCCCAGATAATAAATGCGGAAATGGCAGCGAGGTAGTAGGCTTGTTTTTTCAAGGGAGCAAACTTGTTAAAAGTTTAGAGAGATAACATCAACTAATTAGCAGATTAACTTAGTTCCTTGCCTGGTATCTATTCCGGTTTGCGGGCAGAAATCAATCCATAATCCATCTGCGTAGGCGTATTTTCTTCCTTGGGCACCATCCCTGCCTTAGAAAGCCAATCGCGGTACTCTTTCCGGCTATACGCCCGGCCTTTCGTAACCCAGAAAAGCTGCGCTGAATAATCGGTTACTGCTAACGGCCCATCCAACGTGTCATCAAGGAAGGCATCGTGAATCCACACTTCTCCGCCTGGCTTTAGGGCACTAGCAAAGCGCTTTGCTAACGCAATACACGTGTCAGTAGGCCAGTCGTGAAAAAGACTAGCCGCCAGAATCAGGTCGGTTGGTGGGAGCTTATCGGCCAGCATATCGCCTGGCAAAAACGTTACCCGCTCTTTTACACGGCTAGCCCCTACTCGTCCACTCAGGCTAAAGGTATCCAACAATTCGGCAGCTACGGCCAATACCTGCGGACGGTCGAGAATGGTGGCGGTAGCATGCGGATTCAACAAGAGCCATTCATAGGTATAAAACCCGGTTCCCCCGGCAATATCTAGCAAATGCCCTTCCCGCTGACTCATTTTACCCGCGACAATCGGGGCTAAGTATTGCGCCCGTCCAGCGAGTGCTAGCGTAAGGATACGCGCTGATGCAGGATTATCCATCGGGGACGGCTCTTCTCCTTCCTTCACGTAGGCAATTCCTTCCGCTTGTTTCGCCGGGCCATCATTCTTCAGCCTAAAAGCCATTTCTAGCACGCCTGGGTCATTTTGTTCTAATCCTACGTAACCAATAAGGTTAGGAACAGCCTGGAAGGTTAAAAAACGGCCTAGTTCAGTTATCCGAAATTTCCCTTGCCCATCCACTTCCAGCATTCCCATGGCACACAGGGCAGGAAATAACACCATCGCTGGCCGCTCTTTCAATGCCAGCCTGCCTTGCAATTCAGCCATCGACAAAGGCGCTTCCGCCAAGTGCTCAAATACGTGAAGATGGCTAACCGCCGCTATCAATAGACGTGAACTGTACATAGCCCGCAGGTGCCGGGTAATAGGTGCTGGATCCATTGAAATTAGTTAGTTATGGAATAACGAACTTAGGTCTGAAGGCTTTGCGCTAGGAAGAATAGGTAGGCGTAGCCAATTCAACAGAATTAGGCTTTACTTCCACTCAATCATAATGTCCTTAAATTCAATTAAGTCCGAAGAGTTATAAAAGGCAAATTTAAACAGCTTAGCTATTTTCACTTCAGATAAAACGCTTTTGAAAGTACACGTTAGTTTAGTGGGAACATTTGTGTTCAATTCATTCCTTCCTATTGCAGTAGTTACATTATAATCAAGATCGTATTTATTGCCATTGATGTCGGTCAAGGTTATTTTCAAGCCATCACCCTGGACGGTCTTATTGGCTCCACTATTGGTAGCTATTACCGTAAATGTTACTGATTGTCCGCTTCCTTCAGCTTTAATCAACTTATACTCAACTCCATTCATATTTTTAAGTTGAATGGGTTGATTAATTTTCAAAGATTTTCTTAGATATTCATTTTCTTCTTTTAACAGGGATAACTCAGTTTTAACCTGTTGATACTCTTGCATTAGCTTGGCAAAGTCCTGTTTTAATAGAGAAAAATCAGTTTTAACCTGCTGATAGTCTTTTGTTATCTGGGCAAAGTCTTGTTTTAGCTGGACAAATTCAGTTTTAGCCTGTTGATAGTCTTTCGTTATCTGGGTTAATTCGGTTTTAACCTGTTTACAATCTTGTGTTGTCTGTGCAAAAAGCTGAGGCGTTATAAATAATAAAGAGAATGATAATACAGCAAAACACTGCGTGCGGTTCATAGTACAAGGGTTTAGAATAGGTTTTTTATAACTCTGTAAAAAATGATTGTGCGAATAACATACAAATAAGCGGGATATCTAACTTTTTGAAAGATGTTAAAAAAATTTCTCTACGCAAATGGGCACTAGCAGACTTCAAGTTGAAGGAGTACAGATTCTCTCTCCCATGAACAGTACATAGCTCGCAGGTATTGGGAAACAGTGGCTGGATTTATCCAATCTGTTCTCTCCTTAATTTTGCAGTAAAAACTGTAAGGCAGTTTGCCGGATAGCGGTATTTTGCTTGCTTACTGCCAGATTCAGCGCGGTACGGGTACCTACTAACACTGCTAATTTCCGGGCTCGGGTAAGGCCAGTATACAACAGGTTGCGAAAAAGCATCTGGAAATGCTGGCTAACCAGCGGTATTATGATTACCCCAAACTCGCTCCCTTGCGACTTGTGAATGGTGATGGCGTAAGCCAGATCAATCTCCGATAAACTTTCCCGTTCGTAAGTAACCTCGCGGATTTCCGAGCCAGTACGAAAGGAAATCAAGGCCGTCATTTCTTCATTATCCAGGTCGACAATGCGGCCAATATCTCCATTAAATACGTTCAGGTCGTAATTGTTTCGCTTCTGGATAATCCGATCTCCCACCCTGAAAATTCGGCCAGCTAAGGTCAATTGAGCCTTGCCCTCGCCAGGTGGGTTGATGGCCTCCTGAATAACCAGGTTAAGGTTTTGAGTGCCCAAGCTCCCTTTCGTCATCGGGCAAAGCACCTGAATTTCTTCCTCCTTCCCGAAGTATTTGGGAATCGTGTCCATGTACAATCGCCGCACCATATCTACTGCCGACAAGCCGTACCGCAACGATGACCAAGGATGTACCCGTTTGAGTACCTGACTCAGTTCTTCGCTGTGGGTTTGGGCTTCCAGCAGCCGGTCTACATCTACGTGACTAAATTTGGCAGGAATTTGCAAGCTGGTTCCGGCGGTATATAAAGCGGCCTCTTCTTCTACTGTAGCAGGCGTATCTTCTGCGCTTGGGTAAGCAGCCGATTTTTTAACTTTAGAAATGAATCGTAATTGCTCTTGGGTGGCTTCTTCTGAGTCAATAAATAGGCAGTCAGTATGCTTTGCCCACAAGTCGGGATGGCGGAAAGGGGAATCAATCTTAGGCGTTTCACCCTGGTTAATGGCGTGCGCATAACGGATAATGAGCGATTCCTGCGCCTGACGAAACACTTTAGTTAAGCGAAGACAAGGCACTGAGGCTGAGTCAATCATATCCTTCAGTACGTTGCCAGCTCCTACGGATGGAAGTTGATCCGCATCACCAATCAGCACCACTTGCGCATGGTTGGGAACCGCGCGCAATACGGAAGCCGCCAAGTGGACATCCAACATCGAACATTCATCCAGAATAAGAAAATCGGTATCCAGCGGACTTTCCTCGTTGCGCTTAAAACCGCCTTTGGAAGGGTCAAATTCCAGCAGGCGGTGAATAGTTTTGGCTTCTTGCCCAATCACCTCACTCATCCGTTGCGCCGCCCTACCCGTGGGCGCAGCGAGCAAAATCTGCTTATTCATTCCTTGTAGCAGGCCTACCAACGCGCGGGTAGTGGTAGTTTTTCCGCAACCTGGCCCTCCCGTCAGAATAGATAGCCGCTCAGTTGCCATCCGCAGCACGCTTGCTTCTTGCTCTGCGCTGAGTTGGATGCTGTTGGCTTCGCAAAACTGTGTTAATGGTTGCCTCAACTTTACAGGATTGGCATGTATCTTGAATGCGACCAACGCTTTTACACGGGTCGCAATATAGTTTTCATCGTGAAATAATGAATGAGCATAATAACCAATTTGCAAATCCAGGTTAGTATCCAACAGCGAGCGGGTTTTTAGCTCATCGGCCTTTGCCATCACATCCAGATTTACCTCGATAGCCGCCGTGTTATTCAATTCCAGCAGTTCCTTTACTCCGGCCAATATTTGCGGACGGGTAAGGTAACAGTGGCCATCTTCGCGGGCATTTTGCAGGATGTGGTCAATACCAGCCCGGATACGCTGTGGTGAATCGGTAGCCAAACCCAGGCTGAGGGCTACTTTGTCGGCACTGAAGAAGCCAATGCCATAGATATCCTGCGACAGCCGATAGGGATTTTCAGACACCATTTTAACTGAGTCGTTGCCGTAGGTTTTGTAAATCTTGACGGCAAAAAGGGTACTGATGTTGTGCGATTGCAGAAAAAGCATCACGTGCCGAATGTCTTGGTGTTCAATCCAGGCTTTCTGAATGGTCTGAAGTTTCAGTTGGGCAATGCCATTGACCTCCGTCAACCTTTCAATATTGTTTTCGAACACATCCATGGTGTCGGCCCCGAAATACTTAACTATTCGAGTGGCCGTCACCGGTCCAACGCCCTTGATAAGTCCCGAACCGAGGTATTTTTCGAGTGCGTGGGCAGTCGC
>JAZKGK010000175.1:0-14384 GCA_040385915.1 Bacteroidota bacterium | reverse complement strand
AATAGCGAAAGATGATCGAATGGTCTGGTAATGTAGTCATCTACTCCCAGGTTCATACCCATATTGCCCTCGTTTTTGTCCGCTTTCGCCATCAGAAAAATAAAAGGAATGTGCGCCGTTGCTGGATTAATGCCCAGCATACGCAATACGCTATACCCATCAAAATTGGGCATAAGCATATCGCAAAGAACAAGGTCAGGCTTTTCTTGCTGAGCCAATGCCACGCCCTCTTCGCCATTGGTAGAGGTTAGTACGCGATAGTGCGCCTGGGAAAGAATTTCTGCTGTATTTTGTAGAATGTCGGGGTTGTCTTCAATAACCAGGACAGTTTTCATGGGCAATACATTTAGGGACATGGGAATTGATTGATGTTTTCGCCACTAAAAGCTATCAAACACCCATGTCTCTAGTTGAAGAAAATAGGGTATTTTCAACAAAAAATGGTAAAATAACATAGCTACCCCCAATATGCATAAAAATTTGAACCCTTTTCTACAAATGATACATTCTGTTGATAAAAAGATTCCTAAGCCTTCTTATGCGTTAAGATAGGAGAGGGGTTTCCTCTGTTGTGCTTTCAGGAAATGCAGAGAGCGATTGGGGCATGGCCAGTCTATTACAGTTCCATAATATCCTCATTCCAGAGCTCAGGCTTGGCAGCAATAAAATCTTGCATCATCTCTACGCACTCTGGCAAATCGAGGTCAATTACCTTTACCCCGTGGGCTTCCATCAGTTGGCGGGCGCCACTGAAAGTTCTTGACTCCCCTACAATAATCATCGGAATTTTGAATTGCACCACGGTGCCCGCGCACATATAGCAAGGCATAAGTGTCGAGTACAGAACGGTGTTACGGTAGCTGCCAATACGACCGGCATTGTGCAGGCAGTCCATTTCGCCGTGTAGAATCGGATTGTTTTCCTGTACCCGCTTATTATGTCCCTTAGCAATTAATTTACCGTCTTTTACCAGTACTGAGCCAATAGGAATACCGCCTTCTTGCAGACCCAAACGGGCTTCTTCAATAGCGAGTTGCATAAATTTGTCCATCAGGATCGGATTGAAAATTGGAAGCCAATAGCGGTTCTTTCTATTTCAAAAGTAACGATTATTGCTGTTCCTTTGTATCATCCGTTAAATGCACGCAGAAAATAAATCTACATGATTGCTATTCAATCTCTTTCTAAATCTTTTAAAAGTTTCCAGGCAGTAAAAAACCTGAGTTTGCATATTCGGCCCAATGAATACGTAGCCTTGTTAGGACCGAATGGGGCAGGAAAAACCACCTTGGTAGAGATGATTGAGGGATTACAAAACCCCGATGCAGGCACCATTACCATTGCTGGAAAAAACTGGCAGACTGATGCTAATCAAATCCGGCAGATGATGGGCATTTCACTCCAGGAAACGAAATTCATCGACAAAATAACGGTAGGCGAAACGATGGATTTGTTTGGCAGCTTCTATAAGCTTGGAAGAGACCGGTCGATTGAAATTCTTGCGCGCGTAAGGCTGATGGAAAAAAAAGATACGTTCGTCGTGAATCTTTCAGGAGGCCAGCGGCAAAAACTGGCTTTGGGCGTAGCCTTGCTCAACTATCCAAAAATTCTGCTGCTAGATGAACCGACCACCGGCCTTGATCCGAATGCCCGGCGCGAAATATGGGATATTCTCATGGATTTGAAACAGAATTATAATACTACTATGATTCTGACGACGCACTATATGGAAGAGGCCGCTACGCTCTGCGACCGTATTGTGATTATGGATCACGGCAGCATCCTGGCCGATGGCTCGCTCAACGACTTACTCAATACGTATGCCACCGGAGAAATTATCGATTTTGACTTAGACAAGCCTATCCGAGAAGAAGCACTGGCCAATCTGACTGGACTCTTGGAATTACATTGGCAGAAAACGGGTATTCAGGGGAGACTGATAGTCGAAAGCATTATTGTGTCGTTACCAGCCTTTTGGTCTGTGCTTAAAACAGAAAACACGAATATTCGGGAAATTGGCTGCCGTAAAAAAACGCTTGATGATCTTTTCGTAGCCATGACTGGCAGAAGCCTGAATGAATGAGGCGTTTAATGGCTTGCTGACGGCTTCGGTCAATTGTTGAACTATCCCTTTAAATCATAAATAGGTCAGAAGAAATCTGGTCGGCCAGTAATTTACCCTTCAGTGTGAGCTGAATGGTATGATCGTTTATGAGAAGCAACCCTTTATTTTGGCAATTTTGCAGATACGACTGATGAAGTGCCAATATATCTACTCCGTAACAGCGCGAAAGTTCGCGTGTATCACAGCCCCATTGCGTTCGAATGCTCGTCATCACATATTCGTTAATCTGTTCTTTCACAGTTAATTCTTCTATGGTGCATGGGATTTGCCCTTCGCCAATCGCTTTCAGATACAGGGCGTTATTGGCAACATTATATTGCCGAACACTGCCATTGTAGGAGTGGGCACTAGGGCCAATGCCCAAATAGGGCTTCTGTTTCCAATAACTGCTGTTATGGTGGGAATAGCAGCCTGGTTTTGCAAAGTTAGAAATTTCGTACTGCTCAAATCCATTCCTATCCAGATAGTCTACCAGTATTTCAAATTGTTGCGCGGCAAATTCTTCGTCTGCGGCCTTGATTTTGCCTCGTGCCAACCACTTGCCAAAAGCCGTCTTTGGTTCAATAGTAAGGCAATAAGAAGAAATATGCGATACGCCCAATTGCACTGCCCGTTCTAGATCTGCTTGCCAAAGGGCATGATCAATTGATGGAATGGCATAAATTAGATCGATGCTAAGATTATCGAAGCCCGCTTGCTGGGCTAGCCTGACGCAGTTTTCTGCTTGGCTAGCCGTGTGGGCGCGGTTGATGTATTGTAAATGAGATTCGTGAAAAGATTGGATCCCAATGCTGAGGCGATTGATCGGAAATTGGCGGAACAGGTACAATTTCTCTTGAGTCAAGTCATCCGGGTTGGCTTCTAAGGTTACTTCCGCATCAGGAAGGAGGGTGAAGAACTGTTGAATCGTGTCAAAAATAAGCTGCAAATCACATTCATTGAGTAAAGATGGGGTGCCACCGCCAAAGTAGACCGTTTGTAAAGGAATTTTCTCTCCCAGGATCACTGGTAATTGGCTTTTTAAATACTCCTTTTGTAGGTTAAGTTCCTGGCACATGGCTTCTACCATTTCCGATCGCTTATTCAGATTGGTGCTGAAATGAAAGTCGCAGTAGTGACAAGCTTGTTTACAAAAGGGAATATGGAGGTAAAGGTGCAAGAGCGTAGGATTGGAGAATGAAAAATTGTTTGCAAATTTACTACCTTTACTGCGTATTTTATTAAGCCTGCAATCACCAGGCTAGATGAATAGGTTATTTCGTAACAAGCCCTAAGCCTCCTATTTCCAAACAAAAACCTGCCTGCTGTAACCTCATTGCTATGCGTTGGTGGCTGCTTTCTTCCTTCCTAATTCTGGCTTCTTATGTAACCCTGGCGCAAACCAAGACTACTTTGCATTGTATTGTAGCAGACAAAGAGGCCAGCGTTTGGAAGAAAAATAGATATGAAACACAACATCCTGATTCGGCTTCAGCGGTGAAGGAAGTAAAACGAGTCGTGGATTTGCTGCGGACACAAACCTATCTAGCCGCCTCTGCGGATCAAATGGTTTATCGAAACGATTCGTTATTGGTATGGTTCTATGTAGGTGAGCCTTTCAAATTCAATCTTTCCAAAGGAAATGCCCCCGAAGATTTGCTCAGTGAGTTGGGATACAAACCGAAAGATGGGGTTAATCCACTGTATTCGCACCAGCAATGGCTCAAACTCTCCAACCGCATGCTAGCCTATGCCGAAAACCGCGGATACCCCTTTGCCAGCGTCCGGTTAGACTCTATGCGACAGAAGCATGGACAATGGCAGGCTGGTATCCATTATCAGAGCGGTCCTATCATTCTGTTTGATAGTCTATTACTTTCGGGCAGCGCCAAGGCAAAAGCAAAGTTTCTGGCTATTTATCTGAATATTCTGCCTCGGCAACCATTTAGCCAGGAAAAGCTCTTACAGGTAGATAAACTGCTCGCCCAACTCCCTTACCTAAAACTTATTCAACCTTCTTCTGTGCTGTTTTTTGAAGAGAAGGCTTACGTGAAAATTGCTGCTAATCAGCGAAAGACCAATCAGTTTGATGGTATTATTGGTTTTCTTCCCAATCAGGAAGCCCCTAAGCAGCTTTTAATTACCGGTGATGTAAAACTGAAGTTAAGCAACTTGTTCGGAATGGGAAGAAGCATCCAACTTCAGTGGCAACAAGTGCGTCCAGCTTCTCCTGTGCTATACCTGGAATATACGCACCCGATCTTGTTTCGTACGCGCCTGGAATTGAAAACGAATTTTGATTTACTGAAACAAGACACCAGCTTTCTAAATGTAAATCGAAGGCTAATGCTGGCCTATCCTTTGGGCAAGGGAGGTAAAATCAATGCTTCTATTGGATTGCGAACCTCCCGACTGAGTAACGGCGCACAATACCAGGGAAATACGCAACTGCCAGCATCTTCAGACGTAAGTTACCTCTCGTATGGCCTAGGCTACGAATGGAGTACGCTAGATGACTATTTTTATCCAAAGCAGGGCTTTCGATTGAATATACAAGGCGAGGCTGGAAATAAGAAAATCCTCAAAAATCCTTTTGTTGACCAGCAACTGTATGAAGCGCTAGAATTGAACGCTTTGCAAATGTCTATTCGTTTACTCGCTCAGCAATACTTGTCGCTGTCTAAAAAATCAGTTTTATTGCTAAAATTACAAGCAGCCAACCTAGCAAGTAACAATTTATTCTACAATGATCTTTATCGGCTAGGAGGACTCAACAGTGTAAGAGGATTTAATGAAAATTCTTTTTATGCCTCCACTTATGCTGTAGGTACAATAGAATATCATTTCTTTACAGAAGAAAATGCTTACCTTTTGCTGTGTTACGATCAAGCCTGGATTTCTACGCAAACAATACAAGGAAATACACGCGATACCCCCTTGGGATTCGGAGCAGGCATTAATTTTAGCACAAAGGCTGGGGCTTTTAACCTTATCTACTCACTAGGGAAAGCAACCAATCAGATTTTTGGCTTAAACTATTCCAAAATTCACTTTGGTTTCGTAAGTATATTTTGAATTAGAGTAGCATAGATTATAACGGTTAGAATGAATCCCTATCTTTGCGAGACATAACCAATGATCGTTGCGGAATTGCTGCTAGTTGAACTTTTGATGGGTCTGATATTTTACTAAAACTTTTTTTCCCTTGTATTTTATCTCAGATACAATACTGCCCTTTCTGTGGTCTTTTATGGTTGCAGTTTTTGCGATCCCTTCTATTGTTAGGATAGCCCATATCAAAGATTTATTTGATATACCTAATGGCCGAACTATTCATCAATTTCTGACACCTCGCTTAGGAGGTGTAGCTATTTTTGTAGGCTTTATGTCCGCTATGACTGTGTTTGGTGATCTCAAAAATGGCGTACAACAGTTGCTGGCGGGTTGTATCGTGCTTTTTTCCATTGGCTTAAAAGACGATATTATTACTGTGTCGGCCTTCAAGAAGTTTTTTGTACAGATACTGGCTACCGGTATTGTTCTATTCATTGCCGACATTCGTATTACCAGCTTTCAGGGCTTTATGGGCGTTTACGAGTTGGAAACGGGTATCAGTTATGCTTTTACCTTGCTGGTTATTGTGGGCTTAACCAATGCTATTAATCTTATTGACGGCTTGGATGGGTTGGCTGGTAGTATTACATTAATCATTAGTGCCACCTTTGGCGCCTTTTTTTACCTGTATGGTGGAGAAAAATACGGATGCTATGCCAATGTAGCTTTTTGTTTAGTAGGGGGCATTTTGGGTTTTCTTCGGTATAACCTCCACAAAGCCACCATTTTCATGGGCGATGCTGGGTCGTTAATTATTGGCTTCACTATTTCAGTGATGGCTATTCAATTCATCGAAATGCGTCCTATTCATTCCACACCTACTATTGCCGTGGGCGCCCTCATCATTCCAATCCTGGATACAGTCAGAGTTTCAATTATCCGGCTCTTAAAAGGGATTTCGCCATTCACGCCAGATAAGAACCATATTCACCATACCATTATGCGGCTCGGTTTTAATCAACTGCAAACGGTGGGGATTCTGGTATTAATAAATTTATTATCCATTTCATTCACTGTTCTTTTTTCCGACTTGGGCAACAATACCCAATTTGCTTGTTTACTGAGCTTTGCATTTCTTTTATGTATGGTGCTGGAGTTAAGTAATAAATTTAAAGTGGCACCTATTACCAAAGTATCCAAGACTGATGCCTGACTTTATGGGAAGAAGATTATTTGGCTATTGTATTTATATTGCCTGTTTTCTGATGTTGCCGCTGTTATGTTGGGCGGAAACGACCCCAGGGAACTCTTCGGACGATACGCAAGCTCACGCGGAGAAGAATTATTATATTGTTCGCGACTTGCAAAATGATTGGCAAGTATATGATCAGAAATATAATGCGTATGTCCCCTACCTTCAGGAAAAACACACGAATGTCTATTCAGCCAGCATCTTAGTAGATTTACCTGCCTATCAGGGATATGAACTGTTATTTTATACAGATAAAGAGATTTATCTGTTTATCGATGCGGCTCTGCAAAAGCGCATAAAGCCCGCAACTTGGGCTGTCGTTCGTATGGATAGCTTACGCGATATTTATAAGAATTCCGCTGGCCAACCTACTTCCCTCTTTCTTACGTTTTATAGTCCTGTAGGAGCTTTACCTCTACCTACGGTTTTCATCGGACATCCGAAAAGTATTCAGGAGGTAGCTACCGCCGATACTGCTTTATTGCCCTTGTCCAGACAGAAGGGGGAATTTAAGTATTTCGTTATTATTGCTAGCCTATTTATTTTGGCTTGTTTTGCTTTTCTCTTTAATCTGCATTCCACTGCTTTTGTTAAATTTTATACCATTCGAGGCTTATTCACTACTTCTTATCGTGATGGTGCCCCTCAGGTAGGCAAGCCTCTGAATGGGATTAATCTTTTGTTTTTGCTTAACCATGGCTTTTTGCTAGCGCTATTATACATGCTTATCCGAGAAGGCTCACAACATTTACGGTTTCCTGATCAGTTGTTGCAGACTCAGGAAAACCTGTCCGGCTATCTGATGAAGTTTTTTGTAATAGGATTGAGCATATTTTTACTTATCCTGTTAAAATTCCTGGGAACCTATATTCTGGGCAACCTTTTTCGTCTGGATAAGCTGATCGATGTCCACTTTTTTGAGTTTATCCATTTCTCCAAAGTCTTTTATACATTAGTTGTACCCGTTTTGCTCGTAGTCTATACCTCTTACCCATCATTCATTGATTTTGCTAATAATCTTTGTATAATGTTAATTATTGGCTTCTCTTTACTGCGCATTTTGCTTATCAGCTTTAGGCTAAATAAACTAGCACCTCATAGAAATCTATATTTATTTTCATACCTTTGCGTGACAGAATTAGTGCCTCTGTTAACAGGGATAAAGATTCTTTTGTGATCAAAACAGTTCTTGTTTATCAGCAAAAAACAGGTAAATAGAATGAGTGTCGCCAACGTAAAGAACGAACAAGAAAGATTAACCCAGGTCTCCAGTATTTTAGTTACCCAGCCCAAGCCTACCGACGAAAAGTCTCCTTACTTCGAGCTTGCCCGCAAATACAATCTTAGGGTAGATTTCCGAAATTTTATTGATATTGAGCCTATACCTCTGAAAGACTTTCGGAAGCAGAAAATCAATATCCTGGAACACACCGCAGTGATTTTTACCAGCCGGAATGCCGTGGATAATTTCTTTCGGATTTGTACTGAAAGCAAAATTGAGGTGCCTGCAGACATGAAGTATTTTTGTATTTCTGAGCAAACATCCCACTATTTGCAGAAATACATAACGGTGAGAAAGCGGAAAATCTTTACAGGTGTCAAAACGGCTGCTGAAATGATGGATATTTTGAAGAAACACAAAAGCGAGAAATTTCTTTTTCCCTGCTCTGATCTTCGAAAAAATGATATACCAGAATATATGGATGGTAATGGGTATCAATTAACCGAAGCTGTTTTATATCGCACCGTCGCTAGCGACTTGTCTGACTTATCCGAAGTGTTCTACGACATTATCGCCTTTTTTAGCCCCTCTGGCATTACTTCGCTGTTTACTAACTTTCCTGACTTTAAGCAAAATAAAACCAGAATTGCAGCGTTCGGTCCTACAACGGCACAAGCGGTAATCGAGACTGGTTTGATCTTGGACATAGAAGCGCCACTTCCTAATGCTCCATCTATGACTGGTGCGATAGAATTGTATATAAAAAAAGCCAATAAATTGATGTAATCTTTATTGGTGATTATTCAGTAATTCCGTTTGTTTTTTGCGTATATAAACTAGTATGCGGTGTTTTTTGGAAACCTCCATAATCCAATTAGTCCCCTATTACTTGGAAACGCGAAATAGTCGCTATATTTATGTGCGAAAAGAACCAAACTGGTGTTATGAACAAAGTATTTTACCGTATAGTATTGTCATTCCTGTTTGTGCTACCTCTCACCTTGCAAGCACAGCAAGACCCACAATTTAGCCAATACATGTTTAACGGACTTTTTCTAAATCCTGCTACGGCGGGGGTAGATGGTCAGACTCGTTTCCAACTGATTGCCCGTTCTCAATGGACAGGTTATCAATCTACTTTTGATGGAGGAGGGGGGCTAAATACGCAAATATTTACGCTCAATACTCCCATTTTGCGTTGGAAGAGCGGGGCAGGGTTTCAAATTATCAATGATGTTTCGGGGCCACTCGTTAATGTACAAACACAAGCTTCGTATGCCTATCATTTTCCGGTAAGAAACGGAAAACTCTCTTTAGGGCTAAAAGCGGGTATTCACTCGCAAACATTAGATCAAACACGCTTACGATACAATGATCCTGGCGATAAACTTATTACGGAAAACAAAGAATCCCAAATTCGTCCAGATATGGCTTTAGGTATCCATTACCGAGCTGAAAAATATTATTTAGGTTTTGCAGCTAATCATTTACTCAAGCCAAAATTCAATTTTGGTATAACTGATTCGTTAGATAATGCCTTGGTCACTCATATCTATGCCACTGCAGGCTATAGTTATGATTTAACTTACCAGCTTGTGCTTACCCCTTCTCTTTTATTTAAGTCAGATTTAAACACCATTTCTATTGAGGCCAGTGCGATTGCTACGTACAATCAAAAGTTCTGGGGCGGGCTTTCATTTCGACAGGGCGAAGCAATGACGGTCTTACTTGGATTTTATGCAATGAAGGATAATGCCCTTCGAATTGGCTATGCCTTTGATTATACCATCGTAGGACAGGCTGCTAAAAGACCTACCTCACATGAGTTTATGCTTACTTACACCTTGCCACCTCCTGTAGTTGGTAAGAAATCGATCACGCGGACTCCTCGCTTCAGGAAACTGTAAACAAAAAATAGGCATTTGACTACCAGATTCACAATGTTTTGTTTGTATTGGCGTTATTTTGCTCGCAAACATTACAACATTCAGAATTCTATCTGGTTTGTCATTCCAAATTCCTGCCCAAAGTTATAGCTTTGTCACGGTCATTATAAATTGTATAGAAACAGGAAATAAAAATAAAACAATAAGTCAGGCGTTATGAATAAGATGATGAAAAATACTCTGTATTTCCTTTTAGTAGCAGTAACCCTGTTTCTGCAAGGCTGCGGCCTGTTTGGAAAAAAGGGCAAAGGTTCTGACCAGGGGGAGTTAGTAGGTGCTGGTGAACGCCCTACCTGGAAACAAACCATTCCTTATGGTATGGTATTGGTTCCTTCTGGAACATTCCACATGGGACAAGCTGATGAAGATGTAGCTGCTACCCAAATTAACCTCAATAAGCAAGTAACCATCGGTGGTTTTTACATGGATGATACTGAAATCACCAATAATGAATATCGTCAGTTTGTTAATATCATGTTGACAGACTCCGTATCCGTACTCGGTGAAGAGTATATTATGACAGAACTTTACCCTGATACCACAGTATGGGTAAAAGATTTTGCTCACCATATGGGAGACCCGATGATGGAGTATTATTATATGCACCCTGCTTTTGATGATTATCCGGTAGTTGGGATAGATTGGTTTGCCGCCCGTTACTTTTGTGAGTGGCGCACCAAGTACCTGAATGCCTATCGGGCTACAGAAGGCTTATTTGCCATGCCTAACTTCCGTCTTCCTTCAGAAGCTGAGTGGGAATATGCTGCCCGTGGCGGCCGCGATATGGCAAAGTATCCTTGGGGTAACCCATACATTGCAAATACCTCTGGTTGTTTACTGGCTAACTTTAAACCAGGGCGCGGTAACTATTTCAACGATGGTTTTATGTACACGGCTCCCATTGCTTCTTATTTCTCTAACGATTACGGTTTATTCGATATGTCGGGTAACGTAGCCGAATGGTGCGAAGATGCTTACTACGATGCTTCTGTACCGGTAGTATGGGACTTGAACCCAACCTATTACGATGACAATGAGCCACGTAAAATCGTTCGCGGTGGTTCCTGGAAAGACGTAGCCTACTATTTGGAAACCGGTACCCGTACCTACGAGTACCAGGATACAACCAAAGCCTACATCGGATTCCGTTGTGCCATGACTTATTTGGGTCGTTCTTCAGGCAAAGAATTTTAATCAATCCCTGCTTATCAATAATTGCTTATTCAAATTAACCTGCATCCAGCTAAATAAAGATAAATTTATTAAGTGTTAAATCGATTTCTTACAATTAAACTATTACTAAAATGAGTGTTAAGAAAAAAGGTGGATTTTCAGATTTATTGTTCACTAAGTTTATGCCGTTCATCTACGGTATTGGTGCCTCTATTGTAATTGTAGGTGCCTTGTTTAAAATTCAGCATTTACCAGGTGCTGGTTTAATGCTTATGATTGGGCTTTTAACTGAAGCAGTTATTTTCTTCCTAAGTGCTTTTCAGCCCATGCATGCAGAACCAGATTGGACACGTGTGTACCCAGAATTAGCGGATGATTTTAAAGGGAATCTCCCAGAAAGAAAGCAACAAAAAGAGACTGGTCTTACCGCAAAACTAGACGATATGCTAGCTAATGCAAAAGTAGGTCCTGAATTGATTAATAGCTTAGGCCAGGGCTTAAGAGGCCTTACTGATACAACAGCTAAGCTATCTAATTTGACAGATGCTTCAGTCGCTACCACTGAATATGCTAAGAATGTAAAAGCTGCTTCGTCTTCTATTACAGATCTTAATAAGTCGTATGCAACTACTATTAGTGCTATGGCTGAGATGGCAAACGCTACAAAAGATGCCAAGGCTTATCACGAGCAGGTACAAACAGTGACTAAAAATTTGGGTGCATTGAATGCCGTTTACGAACTAGAGTACCAAGATGCAAACAAGCATTTGAAAACGATGAATGGTTTCTATTCTAGCCTCTCTTCAGCGATGCAGAACATGAGCGATGCCAGCAAAGATACCGAGCAATTCAAAGGCGAGCTATCTAAGTTAACTACTAACCTAACTTCATTGAATAAAGTATACGGAAGTATGCTGACAGCAATGAAAGGAGTTTAATTCATCTCTTGTTCATAATCAATCACACATTTTAGACACATAGAGATATATCATGGCTGGAGGAAAAGAGACACCGAGGCAGAAGATGATCGGGATGATGTACCTGGTACTTACTGCCTTACTTGCACTGAACGTAAGTTCAGCTATTCTAGAGAAATTTATATTTCTTAATGAAAGCTTAGAACTGGCGGTAGTAGGAGCAGATAAGCGTAACCAAGAAGTTGTAGAACGTATTAAAAATGCAGTAAAAGAGCGCCCGCAAGATGCGCCAGTACTGAAGAATGCCGATGAGGTTCGTCAGAAAACAGCTACTATGATCAAAGAACTCGATACTATTAAAGAGGAATTGATCAAGGAAGCTGGTGGACGGGATGCCGAAAATGGAGGCTTTAAAAGAGCTGATGACCAAGATGCCACAGCGGTATATTTAGTGGGTTCGAAGAAAAATGGGAAAGCCTATGAGTTAAAAGATAAGCTAAATCGTTTTGCTGAAGACCTTTCTCAGTATAATGCTACAAAGTTTGGAAAATTGGCATTGGATGGAAACGAAGATCCCTTATCTAAGGATAAAGCAGAACAGAAAATAAAGGATTTTGCTGAATTAAACTTTGCTGAAACGCCAATGGTTGCTGCTTTGGCAGTATTAAGCCAAAAGCAAACAGTGATTCGCCGGATGGAAAGTGAAGCTTTGGAGTTCTTAGCGGCCAAAGTAGGAGCAAAAGCGTTCAAGGTTGATAAGGTTTTTGTAATGGCAAGTCCAGAATCAAGAGTAGTGGCGGCTGGTACCAAGTATAAAGCTCAAATGTTTATTGCGGCCTCTTTTGGAGGGATTAAACCAGCAATGAAGTATAATGGCGGTGATATACAGGTAGATTCTGAAGGCAGAGGGACTGTAGAATTTACAGCTCATGCAAGTGCTTATGATAAGGATGGTAATTCAAAGCAAACTTGGAAGGGTACGGTTAGCTTAAAGAACCCAGCTACTGGTAAAGACACAGTTTATTATGTTGAGGAACCATTTATCGTAGCTAAGCCAGTTATTCAAGTGCAGTCTGCTTCGGTACAAGCGTTGTATTTCAATTGCGGTAACGAACTAAATATCCAGGTGCCTGCTTTAGGCTCTACTTACGATCCTTCTTTTTCACCTTCTGGGGCATCCATTATCAAAGGTGCAAACAAAGGTTTGATCACTGTTATTCCTAACTCTGCTGAAGTAACTATCAATGTAAGCAGCGGTGGATATCCACTGGGTTCTGAAAAATTCAAGGTTCGGACTATTCCTAAGCCAGATGTAGTAGTGTATGCGGGTGGAAAGCCTATCAACGAAAAGCAAGGCATGTCTGCTCCAGGACCTAGAAGTTTAGAAGTGAAAGCCATTCCTGATGAGAGCTTTAAAAACTTCCTTCCGAAAGATGCCCGTTATAAGGTATATTCTTGGGAAGTAACCTTGGCGCGTGGTTCGCGCCCGGTAGCTGGTCCTCAGACCTTTACCAGCGAAAGTATCTCTACGATTAGCTTGATTTCACAAGCAAAACCAGGTGATCGTTTGGTAATCGAGATTAAAGAGGTGAAGCGGATGAATTTCAAAAATGAAATCGAAACCGTGAAGCTACCTTCTATTGTTAAAACTATTTCAATTAATTAAGGCAATCTAATCAGACGAATCATGAAAAAATTAGGTAAGGTGTTGTCGGCGAGCATTCTGTTGATGGCTGGCACCTGTGCAATGGCCCAGGAGGACAATAGCCGGGGTTATAACCCTAATTCAGTTCGACCCATTCACGAATCAGATATTATGTTCAAAAGAACAGTATGGAGAAGAATGGATTTGAACGAAAAGCAGAATAAGCCTTTCTTCGCTACTAGCGCAGAAATTACCCGGTTGATTATCAATGCGGTAAAAGCGGGCTTGCTGCAGCCTTACTTGAATGATTCGCTGCTAGTAAAAATGCCTCTCGAAAAATTCATTGAGAACATGCAATATCCTGCTCAGGCCGCTGGCATATCTGAAGAGGAAAAGAAGGCAGGCTTTACGGAGGAAAAAGAAGATGCTTGGGGTGGCGATGGAAAGAAAGGTGCTAAACCTGCCGCCCCTGCAGTGGTTTCCAATGAGTTTTTTCCTACGGAATTGAAGACTTTAGAATTGAAGGAAGATATTATTTTTGACAAGCAACGGTCAAGAATGTATTATGATATTCAGAGTTTGAAGATTGTTATTCCTGGTGAAAGATTCGATACTGGCCTTGACCGAGAGGTTGCCTCCTTCAAATACAAGGATCTGGCTAAATTATTCCGGAATGACCCTAAAGCGATTTGGTTTAATTCTCAGAATAACAAAGAACATAAAAATCTGGCTGATGCCTTTGACTTACGGCTATTTCATGCCCGCATTGTCAAGATCTCTAACCCAGAAGATCAATTCCTAATTGATGTTTATGAAGGTGGACGGAAAGGATTAATTGCCTCTGAGCAGTTGGAAGAGCAGTTGATGGAATACGAACACAATCTTTGGGAGTTTTAATACCTGACTTATTGATTACTAAAAAGGGAATGACTTTTCATTCCCTTTTTTTATGGGCTTTGTAGTACGGGAAATGCAGTTAAATCATAGAGAGAGAGTTTATTTCGTGGCACATACTCCTTAAAGTAAACGAGCCGCTCCTATAACAGGAGCGGCTCGTTTGCTTTAAGGAGT
>JAZKGK010000174.1:0-8187 GCA_040385915.1 Bacteroidota bacterium | reverse complement strand
TTGAAACGCTGCCGACCTTCTTTCTGCTAGTATACCAATCTACGCACCCTACTGATGCACCGCCTGCTTGCTGCGACCGTATTCCAGAATGGCATCAATAAAATGATAGGGTTTGTAGCCATTGATGGCTGTTTGGTGGAATATACACGTGGCGGGCGTCATACCGGGGAGGGAATTCACCTCGATAATAATTGTTTCCGCGCAGTTGTCATCGAAAATACGGACGAAGGCATCGATACGGGCGTAGCCTTCAATGTTGAGGATATGGGCGACCTTTTCCAGCTCAGCACGCACCTGCGCAGAAACCAGCTTCTGCTCCTCCGCATTGCGCGAAAAACGGGCTGGCGTGATGTTCTGGCCTTCTCCCGCCAGGAATTTTTCTTCGAGAGACAGCACTTCGCCTACGGCTAATGTCTCCGAAGGTTCGAAAATTTCGTAGGATATGCCGCCGTCTTCTGTCCTATGCGTGAGCAGACCACCCGTCACTTCCAGGAAATGCTTGGCGTTTTTGCGAGAAATAAGTTCTTCAATCAGGAAGTAATCTTTCTGCGGAAATTCCTCGTTGAAACGAAGGCTTAAGGTCTGGGATTCTACTGGATTATCCACAAAAAAGTTGGCGGTAGCCCGAAACATCAGGTTTCCGAACGAGCGTAATTGCTCCCGGGTTTTGATTTTCTTCACCGCTGAGCTGCAACCATCGTCGGCAGGTTTGGCAATGATTGGATAACCAAAATCTTGCTCTATCTGAGCAATGGCCGCTTCGGTGTCTTTCTTCCAATAAATACGATCAATGAGCTGGTGCTGCGCGACGCTGATTCCATTTTGGCGCAACAGACGATTCGTCTCGAACTTGTTAATGGTAATTTGCGAGCTCTTCACCCCTGATCCATTATATGGAATTCCATAACGTTCCAACTGCATTTGTACCGCTCCATCTTCGCCAGGCCGTCCGTGCAGCGCAATAAACACCTCATCCACACGGTCAGTTAGTTCGGTATAGGTTATCGGAACGGGCTCAAATATCACGTTATGGGCATATTTGCCTGTAATGTCTTCCGCTTCGTGCATAATCTGTTGCAGCACCGGATGCTTGCTTGCTTTGCCTGCCAGCGCGTGCGTTATCTTGTCGCGGATATCATCGGCATTGTCTTTCAGCATAATATTGACCGGAATCACGTACAGCTCGTGCTGCGCTTCATTGCCAGTCAGGAAAATGGGAACAGGCTCGTACTTGTCCGAAGAACTGAGCTTTTCATAAATATTCCGTCCGCTTTCTACCGAGATATGCCTTTCCGAAGAAAAGCCTCCCATAATCACTCCCACACGGATTTTGGTTGCTTTACCTTGGTATAGGCTCAGCAATTGGTTATCCAGCTCTGCAAGCATTTGGCGCAAAGCATGGTTTTTCTTGCCCATTTTAATGCGTTCTGCAATCGATGTACGGATAATATAGCTCAAAAACTGGGAAGGGTTCAGCCCGATTTCCGCCGACTGATGGAAGAAAAACGAAGACGGCAGCATGCCCGACGTCGTGTTAGGATCGTTCAGAAAAACCTCTCCATTGCTGCGGATAAAACCATCTATCCGGGCGTATACGTTGCCATACATCGCCGTGAACAGCTGCTCACAGTCTTTTCTTATCTTGGCAATCCATTCGTCTGATACTTGGATGGGCGTAATTTTACGGCTTTGACCAGGCAGATATTTGGAACGGTAGTCAAACACTTCGCTGCCCTTTCGGATTTCGGTCGGCGGCAAGGCCAAAGGTTTGCCATGTTCATCCTGGATAACAATGCAGGAAAATTCTTTGCCATCAATAAAGCCTTCCATCAACACCTCTTCTTCGCTATTGGCACTCGTCAGCGTCAGCGTTTCATACGGCTGTTCATCAAGGTAGCGAAGCAGCGTTTCGGGATGGTGGATGAGTTGGTCGTTCGTATTTGAATCCAGATTGTCATTCACATGCGCATATACCGGCAGGCCAATGCCTTCCCGAATATCGGTGAGGATAGAAATGTACTTCACCTTTTGCTCAGCCGACTTGTCTAACCAATGCTTTTTATGAATATCCACCATAAAAAAGCTGCGGTTAACGGCTTCGGTAAAGCGCTGGTTATCCTTCTCAGTCAACATGGTTACACCAATCGAAGAGCCCTGGTTAGGCGATTTAATAACGAAAGGCAAGCCCAGATGCGCTGTCAGTTTTTCCAGCAAATCGCCACGATAATCGGTATTCAACCAATCAGTACGGGTAATAACGAAGTTCTTGGGGCGGACAAATCCGGCTTTTTTCAATAAATCACTCTGAACAATTTTGTTCGTGCCAATGGCCGAAGGCAAAATCCCCGAACCGGAATAAGGAATATTATACCATTCCAAGATGCCTTGAATATTGCCATCTTCTCCATAAGGGCCATGCAAGGCCAGGAAAGCAAAGTCGAAAAGCTGTGTGAACTGGTGGGGATGAATGCGTTTGCCTACTGGTTTAATCAGCGCCTCCATTTCCTCTGCCGACAAATCACCCAGCGACTCTACATAGACCTGGAAACCGTTGGGAGTAACCGGAAGGGCACTGGCTGGTGGATAAAAGTCACGGATGGTGCCTTTGTATATGAACTCCCAGTTGAGCAAAATGAAGTTTCCCAGGCTATCAATAAACACAGGAATCGCCTCAAAAAGGCTTTTATTCAAATTATCGTAAACGGTACGGCCTCCAGCAAAGGAAATTTCCCGTTCGCGGGACTGGCCTCCGAAAAATATGCCTACTTTCATGTTAAGTAGATGAGTTTATAAGTAGATGAGTATTTGAGTTTTGTCGCTTAGTTCGTATTCAAATCTAAACTTAATCAATTTTGAAGCGAAAAAATCTCCCTACTGAATAGAAGACTTGTAAGGTTTTATAGGAATAAACTCATTCATTTTACCTATAGCAACGCGTCATTGCGAGCTAGGTTTCAAGCTATTAAAGTAGCTTTTTATAATTCGTCATAACCTTCCCTACAAACTAAAATCAACCAGCTTCATGCTAGCCATAAATCTTCTTCTGTGCTGCCAGCAAGGTGTTTTGCATCAGGGCAGCATTCGTCATTAAGCCAACGCCACCAGGGACGGGTGTAATGAAGCTGGCTTTGGGCGCTACTTCATCGAATAGCACGTCGCCTTTCAGTGCAAAGCCCGATTTTTTGGAAGCATCTTCTACCCTGGTTAGGCCTACGTCAATGACCACGGCTCCTTCTTTCACCATATCGGCAGTAATGAAACCAGGCTTGCCCAATGCGGCGACCAGAATATCGGCCTTGCGGGTTTGTTCGGCAATATTGGCGGTTTTGCTGTGACATAAAGTAACGGTACAATTACCTGGATAGTTATTTCTGCCCATTAATAGGCTCATAGGCAAACCTACAATGTGACTACGGCCAACAACGACGCAATGTTTGCCTGCTGTTTCGATTTTATACCTTTCTAGCAACTGAATAATGCCATAGGGCGTAGCCGCAATGACAGCAGGAAGTCCCATGGCCATACGACCAATATTGATGGGGTGAAAACCGTCAACGTCTTTGTGGGGAAGGATTTTTTCGGTCACTTTTTCTACCGAAATATGCGGAGGCAAGGGAAGTTGCACAATCAACCCATCTACGCCTTCGTCTTCATTCACCCGCTGAACAGCAGCCAGTAATTCCGCTTCCGAGATAGAAGTTTCGTAGCGCAGCAGCGTGGATTGAAACCCGATTTCAGCACAGGATTTTACCTTCCCTGCCACATAGGTTTCGCTTGCGCCATTGTTGCCTACCAAAATAGCCACCAGATGGGGAGCACGTAGTCCTTGCTCTTTCATGCGCGTCACTTCCGCTGCAATTTCATTTTTGATAACCTGCGCTGTAGCCTTTCCGTCCAGTATATTAGTCATATATCGTTTATTAAGCTTTGAGCTTTGAGCTATGAGCCTTAAGCTTGCAGCTGATCGCTCATAGCTTAAGGCTTATCGCTCAAAGCTAAATAAAACCTGGTCGCAAATTTCGCATTTTTACGCAGTGATTAAAGAATTTGGTAAGATTAAAATAGACTAATTTCCTTCCTTCCTTTGTGCGAGTTGTGGCAAAATCGACCTACCTTTGGCCTTTCACTTGATCCAAAAACATCTTAATTGAATGACTGCAACGCATTTTTTGTTGATTGCCAACGAACTTAACATCTCTGAAAAACAGGTCAATGCCACGGTTGAATTGTTGGATGAAGGCGCTACTGTACCGTTTATCTCCCGCTACCGCAAGGAAGTGACGGGTAGCTTGGATGAAGTGCAGGTAGCGGACATCCGTGATCGCATTACTCAACTGCGCGAACTCGACAAAAGACGGGAAGCTATCCTAAAATCGCTGAAAGAGCTGGGAAAATGGACAACTGAATTGGACGAAAAAATCAACAAAGCGGCTACAATGGCCGTGCTGGAAGATATTTACCTGCCATTCAAACCCAAACGCCGCACGCGCGCCACTATTGCCCGTGAAAAAGGATTGGAGCCTTTGGCTGAATTGATTTTCAAACAAGAAAAAATTGATACGGTAAACGAAGCAGCCCTTTTCGTGGATGCCGAAAAAGAAGTAAATAGCCCAGAAGAAGCCCTGGCTGGTGCCAGAGACATTATTGCTGAATGGGTAAACGAAAATCCCGAAGCCCGTGCCGCTATCCGGGATATATTCTGGAAAAAAGGATCAGTAAAATCGCGGGTGATTGCGGGCAAGGAACAAGAAGCACAAAAATTCAAGGATTATTTTGAGTGGGAAGAACCCATCGCCTCCTCTCCCTCCCACCGATTGCTGGCTATGCGCCGGGGCGAAAAGGAAATGTTTCTGATGCTCGACATTGCCCCACCTGAAGAAGAAGCCACTATCGAGCTAGAAAACCGGTTTGTTACTGCCCAAAATGAAGCGGGTGAACAGGTCAGGCTGGCGGTAAAAGATGCCTACAAACGGCTATTGCAACCATCAATGGAAACGGAAATCCGGTTGACTTCCAAAAAGAAGGCAGACATAGAAGCAATCAGGGTATTTGCCGAAAACCTCCGCCAGTTGCTATTAGCGGCTCCCTTGGGACAAAAGAATGTACTGGCCTTAGATCCTGGCTTCCGGTCGGGTTGTAAGTTGGTGGTACTGAACCGACAAGGCAAGTTGCTGCATTACGAAGTCATTTATCCACACGAACCCCAGCGCCAAACCTCTAAGGCTGGAGCAACAATTCAAGACCTTTGTACTAAATTCGAGGTAGAGGCCATTTCGATTGGAAACGGTACGGCAGGCCGCGAAACTGAGACTTTTACTAAATCGTTGTCATTGCCCAAACATATCCAAATAGTAATGGTCAACGAAAGTGGCGCTTCCATCTATTCCGCTTCCGATGTAGCCCGCGAAGAATTCCCCGACCACGATTTGACTGTCCGGGGAGCCGTTTCCATTGGCCGCCGACTGATGGATCCTCTGGCGGAGCTGGTAAAAATAGATGCCAAATCCATCGGTGTAGGCCAATATCAGCACGATGTAGAACAAAATGCGCTGAAACAAAGCCTCGACGACGTAGTGATGAGTTGCGTGAATGCAGTTGGCGTAGAAGTAAATACTGCCAGCAAACAATTACTGACTTATGTATCAGGTTTAGGGCCTCAACTGGCGCAAAACATTGTGGATTACCGCAATGAAAATGGGCCATTCGGCTCTCGCGCAGCCTTGCGGAAAGTACCCCGCCTAGGCGATAAAGCTTTCGAGCAGGCCGCTGGATTCCTTCGCATCCGAAATGCAGGCAATCCGCTCGATGCCAGCGCCGTACACCCAGAACGATACGCAACGGTGCAAAGCATGGCAAAAGATCTCAATTGTTCGGTAGAGGATTTGATCAAGACGGAAGCCCTGCGGAAACAGATTGAGTTAAAAAAATACGTCAGCGATACAGTAGGCCTGCCTACGCTGAGCGATATTATGAGCGAACTTTCCAAACCAGGCCGTGACCCCCGCGAGCAATTTGAAGCCTTCAGCTTTACCGAAGGTGTCTCCAATATGGAAGATCTACGCACGGGAATGATGCTTCCCGGCATCGTGACCAACGTCACTGCTTTCGGAGCTTTCGTAGACATTGGCGTTCACCAAGACGGCCTGGTACACATCAGCGAGCTGTCTGATCGCTTTATCCGGGATCCGAATGAGGCCGTAAAAGTACAGCAGCGGGTGCAAGTGCGGGTGGTAGAAGTAGACATTGCCCGCAAACGCATTGCCCTATCCATGAAAGGCAACGGAGCGACAAAACCAGCAGAACGAAGCAGTAATTCACCGCAAAAACAAAAGAAGGCGGAGGTTGCTCCCGAAGAAGATATGCAAACGAAACTGGCAAAACTGAAAGGAATGTTTCGCTAGTTGGTCAGACAGTTACCTATAGGACTACTCTCAAGTCTGAGATATTCCAAGCCAAGGTCGGAAGTATTCCAAATGCTTCCGACCTTTTCTAAGGCTGCCTATAAAACCTTTTTTCAGCCCCTGACAGAATCACTCAACCCTTCATGATAAGCTTATCAGATTCGAACAAGGCGCTTATTGCACTCCTGGCCTTTCTAGTTATCTACCTCTACTTTACCTTCAGTGGCTATTATTTTTATGATGATTATGGGTATGCCCAACGGGCGTACCAATTACTAGACGGTAGTTTTCAGCTCCAAAGCGATTCTTTTAGCCATCGTTTTGGCTTTTTTGCCCCCATTGCCTGTATTTATGCTTTACTAGGCATCACCGACTTTTCTACGATTCTTTGGCCGGTGGCGTGTACCATTGGTACGGTTGTTTTATTGTTCGTTTATCTGCGTCTGCAACCAATTGTTTGTTGGTATGCAATAGCAGCTACAGCACTAAATTCCTATTTTATTTTTTTTATTGACAAGGTCTATCCAGATACGGCAGTGACCTTTTTTCTGCTGCTAGCGGCAATCCTGGCGGAACGTTATCGGCATCGTTTTCCTACCAAAGCTGGATTTAGTTGCATTTGCTTCCTTTTCTTTGCCTTTCTTACCAAAGAAACCGCGATTTATACGTTTCCTTTTTTTGCAGGCCTCCTGCTGTATGAATATTTCAAAGGAGGCGCTTCTGGTAAACAATTTGCGACTGTAGCCTTCCTCACTGGCATTCTCTTATTTACCTCTTATCTGGCTCTCTATACTTACTACACCGGCCACCCGCTGTACCGTTTCATCAGCATTATTGAGAGTCATTACGTTTTTGCCGGTAATTACATTGATAAGTCGAGTGCAAGCATTATTCGACGCCTTACCTATGAGCCCTGGTTGATGTTTCTCGACTCTGGTTTATTAGTAGCGATATTACCAGGAATAGTTATGGCTGTCTATCTACTGTTATTTGCTAAGTCTGAGTCATTGAGCAGATATAAATTCTGGGCTTGGTTTACGCTAGTTATTGCTACAGGTTATTGGTTTTTAAGCACCAGTACACGGTACTATACTCCTCTTCCCTTATCACCTCGGATGTACTTTGCTTTGTTGGCACCATCGGCTATTTTGGCTGGCTTATTCTGGCAAAAAGCAGAACAGTCGCCACGGGTGGCGCTCTATTTATCGCTCTTATTTACTCCGGCAATTCTTTATAGTCTGTATATACAGTCCAAATATGCCCCTATTTACCTGGGATTAGCCATTATTCCTTGGGTATGCAGGATGGGAAATCTAGGGCTGTACCTAGCCAGAGCCTTATTTGTGGGACTATTATTGAGCGTGCCCTTGTATCGAATGATCAGCCCGCAGCAATGGGGATACCAAGCTGAAAAACACTTTTTTAATACTTATTTGAGTAGTGGCAAAGGCCAGACGCTGGTTATTACCGATGAACGCCTGGCGGCTAGCTACGATTGGTATAATCAATTTAGCCCATTGGCCAATTATCGGTTTATTAATTTCCAAACAGCCTTGAAACAGCCCCTGGACGGATATGACCAGGCTTGGGTACTTTTCAATCCCTATACTTTTTCAACCGTTTCACTGCCTATCCAGCCATGGCAGCTTTGGTATGAGAAGTTTGGTAAGCAAATACTGTTGGTGGAAGAAAAGGAGGGCGTACGACTATATGCCTGGAAAAAACATAACCATTAATAATCCTGCTCCATCAGCAGCTTGCCTTCTTCATCATAAAACTTCCACTT
>JAZKGK010000173.1:7277-16938 GCA_040385915.1 Bacteroidota bacterium | reverse complement strand
AAATGGTTCAGCCCATTATCGTAAAGGAAGTAAGCATGGCGGGTGAGGTGCTGGAACATTACGAGCCGTTGGTTATTAACGAGAAGATTTGTTCCGATGCCACGCTGAAGAAAGTAAGAGCCATGCTGGAAGGCGTGATAGAGCGGGGAACGGCGCAAAATATCAAAAATGCCGATTATAAGATTGCTGGAAAAACCGGCACGTCGCAGAAGATTAAAGATGGCCGGTATACCCGTAGCTATTATACTTCCTTTATTGGCTTCTTTCCAGCGGATCGGCCCAAGTATAGCTGCGTCGTAGTGATTGATAATCCGCAAGGGTTTCGCCAGTATGGATCTGACGTAGCCGCACCGGTATTTAAAGAAATTGCGGACAAAGTATACGCCCGTGATATCCAGATGCACAAGCTGCTACCGAAACAGCAAATCGCGAATGAGGCTACTTTCCCGCTGCTCAAGGCTGGCAATATGGAGGATTTGCAATTGGTTTGTAACGAATTGGGCGTTTCGAATCACGCCCGCGAAAGTGAAGAATGGGTAGAAGCCAGTCCAAAGGCCAGTGCCATTTTCTGGCGAACCCGCAACACCCGCGAAGGCATAGTGCCCGATGTGCGCGGAATGACATTAAAGGATGCCTTATTCATCCTGGAAAATAAAGGCCTGCATGTGAAGCACACGGGCTTTGGCAGGGTAACAACCCAATCGCAACCACCGGGAGCAAAAGCTTTGCGTAGCAGCACCGTTTTCCTGGCATTGGGGAGCTAGAGAGTTAAGAATTTAAAAGGCAAATGCCTAACGGCTAATTACTAATGCGAATCAAGAGTTGGAATGTAAAAACTGCCCTATTAGTGGATTCAGGCAGTTCCAGCTCCGTAGCGGAGGGTTTAAACCCTCCGCTACGGAGCAATACGGCTGTTTTTTTCAACCCTTGATTCGCGTTACTAATACCTAAATAATACAATAAACTAACTGCTGAAAGCTGAAGGCTAATGGCTCACTTAAAAGACATACTGTACAAAGTTTCCCTCCTCTCAGTGTCCGGCGATACCAGCGTGGAGATTACAGCCATTGTGTTCGATTCGCGGGCAGTGAAGCCCGGAAGCTTGTTTGTGGCCTTGCGCGGCACCCAGGTTGACGGGCATCAGTTTATTGCAAAAGCGGTAGAACTGGGCGCTGCGGCTATTCTCTGCGATCAGTTGCCCGAAAACTTGCAAGAAGGAATTACTTATGTACAAGTGCCTGACAGCGCCGCAGCTATGGGACTAGCGGCGTCCAGTTTTTACGGCAATCCTTCCGCTAAATTACTGTTGGTTGGCGTGACAGGGACCAATGGCAAGACCACATCGGTTACCTTGTTGCACCAACTATTCCGGCGGCTGGGTTACCACACTGGTTTGCTATCTACGGTTCAGAACCAGATTGACGAAACCGTAATTCCCTCTACCCATACCACTCCCGATTCGGTTACGCTGAATAAGCTGCTGGCCGAAATGGTGAAACAGGGTTGTACCCATTGTTTTATGGAAGTGAGCTCGCATGCGGTCGTGCAACACCGCATTACGGGGCTTACATTTGCCGGGGCATTGTTTACCAACATTACCCATGACCATCTCGACTTCCATCAAACGTTTGATAATTATATCAAGGCAAAGAAGAAATTTTTCGACGATTTGCCAGTTACTGCCTTTGCGCTGGTTAATGCTGATGATAGGCATGGCCTGGTAATGATGCAGAATACCGATGCGCGGAAGAATACTTTTTCACTGCAAACGCTGGCTACTTTCAAGGCCAAGCTCATGTCTGATAGTTTACATGGCTTGCAAATGGAAATAGCCTCTAAAGAAGTTTGGTTCAAACTGATTGGTCGTTTCAATGCCTATAATCTCTTGGGCGTGTACGGAGCAGCAGTGTTACTGGGCGAAGAGCCAGAAGAAGTCTTGACGCAACTGTCTGATTTATATGCTGCGCCAGGGCGGTTTGAACAGATCGTTTCTGAGGCACAGGTCGTGGGTATTGTTGACTATGCGCATACACCCGATGCCTTGGAAAATGTGCTGGAAACGATTCAATCGTTGCGCGAAGGAAACCAGCAGATCATTACAGTAGTAGGCTGTGGCGGCAATCGTGACGTGACCAAGCGGCCCCTGATGGCGGGTATCGCCTGCAAGCTGAGCGACAAAGTGATTCTTACTTCCGACAATCCCCGCGATGAAGACCCGCTGGCGATTATTGAACAAATGCAAAAGGGCGTCACGGCTACGAATGCGAAGAAAACGCTGGTGATACCCGACCGGCGCGAAGCAATCCGCCAGGCTTGTGCTTTGGCAAAACCGCAGGACATTATTCTGTTGGCTGGCAAAGGACACGAGACTTACCAGGAAATAAAAGGCGTAAAATACGATTTTGATGACAAGCAGGTGCTGAAGGAAGCGTTTGGTGTAAACTGAACACGAATGGCTAATTACTAACGACTTAATTTATACAAACTACCTTCAAACAAAACTGCTTAATACGAGATGAAAGACATTGAGCCCAACTTAAAGAACCAGGATCAGGAGCTGAGACGCCGTCAGCAGGACTTGAAACGCTACGAAGAAAAGATTAAGCAGTGGGAAGAGGATATGGATAATTGGCAACAAAAAATTCAGGAGCGCAAACAGGAAATAGAGAAATGGGAGAAAGACTTGGCCAATGGGAGTATTGATATTATCACATTTGCTGCTAAGGGAAAACTAAGAGACGAATAACCTACAGCGCTCATGCTCTACTATCTATTCGAGTACCTGGAAAAAAACTTTGACTTCTTCGGCGCAGGTGTATTCCGATACATTTCCTTCCGAGCCATTGCAGCGACCATTACGTCGTTGCTCATTGGTGCCATCTACGGAAGACGAATCATTACGTACTTGCGCCGACTACAAATTGGCGAAGATATCCGGGATCTGGGTCTGGCAGGGCAAATGCAAAAGAAAGGTACACCCACGATGGGGGGCATTATTATCATCGCTTCCATCCTGATTCCGACTTTGCTGTTTGCCCGGATCAAGAACGTGTACATTGTGCTGCTGCTTATCTCTACCGCCTGGATGGGGCTGATAGGTTTTATTGATGACTATATCAAGGTTTTTAAAAAGAATAAAGAGGGCTTACAAGGAAGGTTTAAAATCGTAGGACAGGTAGGCCTGGGCTTAATTGTAGGCTTGACTCTGTACTTTAATGACCACGTGCGGGTACGGGAATATGGCTACGAAAACCGCAGCGGCTACACTTATGTAGAGGAAGGGCGTAATTACATCGATGTGAAATCGCTCACGACCACAGTACCGTTCCTTAAGAACAATGAATTTAACTACGACGACATCACGCCCGCCATTTTAACCAAGGATTGGAGCTGGCTTATCTACGTGCTGGTCGTGACATTTATCGTAACGGCCGTATCGAATGGAGCCAATATAACGGACGGCATTGATGGCTTGGCGGCAGGTACTTCGGCCATCATTGGACTTACCCTGGGTGTATTTGCTTATCTATCAGGCAATACGATTTTTTCGCAATACCTCAATATTATGTATATCCCCAATTCGGGAGAAATGGTGATCTTTTGTGCCGCCTTTGTGGGCGCTTGCGTGGGGTTTCTCTGGTACAATTCCTTCCCGGCACAGGTTTTTATGGGCGATACGGGTAGCCTGATGCTGGGCGGGGTAATAGCCGTGTTGGCTTTCTCCTTGCGCAAGGAACTATTGATTCCCGTCTTGTGTGGCATTTTTCTGGTCGAATTGCTGTCTGTCATTTTGCAGGTAAGCTATTTCAAATACCAGAAAAGGAAGCACGGACTGGAATTCGCTCAGCAACATCGGTTGTTTCTAATGTCGCCTTTGCACCACCATTTTCAAAAGAAGGGTTACCACGAAGCTAAAATCGTTACCCGATTCTGGGTTATCGGCATTTTGCTAGCAGTCGTTTGTCTGGCTACACTGAAATTGAGGTAAGTAGTTAATAGATAACTAAATGAGTAGAGTTGTCATTTTGGGTGGAGGAGAAAGCGGCGTAGGAGCTGCCCTGTTGGCCAAAGCCAAGGGCTTCGACGTTTTCCTGTCTGACCGAGGAGTGCTGGCAGATGAGTATCGGCAGACCTTGTTTGCCCATGGGATTACTTTTGAAGAAAGCCGCCATAATGCAGAGTTCATACTCAATGCCGACGAAGTGATTAAAAGCCCAGGGATTCCTGATAAGGTAGAAATAGTGCAAAAGATTATTGCCAAAGGAATTCCGGTTATTTCAGAGATTGAATTTGCAGCCAGATATACGAAAGCAAAAATTATTGCCATTACGGGTAGCAACGGCAAAACCACAACCACCCTACTCACGCATCACCTGCTCAAGGCGGCAGGGCTACGGGTGGGGTTGGCAGGCAATATCGGGGAAAGTTTCGCTAAACAAGTTATTCATGAAACACATGACTTTTACGTACTCGAAATCAGTAGTTTTCAATTGGATAACTGCTACACGTTCCGTCCAGAAGTGGCCGTCTTGCTCAACATCACGCCAGACCACCTGGACCGTTACGCATACAATTTCCAAAACTACGTAGCTTCTAAATTTAGGATTACGCAAGCCATGATGGCTGATGACACTTTTGTCTATTATACGGAAGATAAGAGCATTGTGCAGGAAATAGCGGTCAGAAATCTGCCTGTGCGATCATTGCCTGTATCGTTGGTGGCAACACAAAAGGAAGGAGCTTACCAGGAAAATGATCGGTTGATAGTTAAAAGCAATGGCTTGGTCTACCAAATTGGCCGCGAAGAATTGCCCCTAAAAGGCGAACACAATGCCATTAACACCATGGCCGCTTTATTGGCTTGTCAGGTAGTTGGATTGACCGAAGCACAGGTAAAGGAAGGCTTGAAGACTTTCAAAAATGCGCCGCATCGCTTAGAGGAAGTAGGAGAGATCAAAGGTGTACGATTTGTCAACGACTCCAAAGCCACCAACGTAGATTCCGTTTTCTACGCCCTGGGTAGTTTTGACCAGCCTATCATCTGGATTGCGGGTGGCATTGACAAAGGAAACGATTATACGCAGATTGAAGCATTAGTAAAAGAGAAGGTGAAAGCCTTGATTTGTCTGGGAAAAGATAACGAAAAGCTAAAAGCGTTTTTTGAAGGCAAAGTGCCCATTATTACTGAAACGCAAAAGGTGCAAGAAACAATAATCCAAGCGCTTGAATTGGGCCAGCCTGGCGATTTGGTATTGCTGTCTCCTGCCTGCGCCAGTTTCGATTTGTTCAAAAACTACGAAGACCGAGGTAACCAATTCCGAGAAGCTGTTCAATTAACAATTATACCCGGCACGGTGCGCCGTTGCGATGGAACGCAATTAACAATTAACAATTAACAGTAAACAATGGACAAGGATGGAGGATGTTTTTAGGGAGTTAAATATAGCGGAAGATTCTTTGGGGAGTTATGCAGTAATCAAAGAAAATGCCCTGTATGACAAAGCCTATAAATTTGCCATCCGAGTGATTAAGGCTTATCAATATTTGACTATCGAGAAGCAGGAAGTAGTATTGGCGAAACAATTATTGAAAAGTGGAACGTCCATAGGAGCCAATGTAGCAGAGGCGAATGGCGCCATTTCCATAGCAGATTTTTCCTCGAAAATATCAATCGCCTATAAAGAATGCCTTGAAACAAAATACTGGTTGTCGCTACTAAAAGACACCGACTATATAGAAGAAAAGGTATACCAAAGTATGTTTGCTAATGCCGACGAACTAGGAAAAATATTATTTGCCATCTTAAAAACGAGTAAAAGGATAACTAACGATTGACCAGAAAAGCCTAAACAGCTTTCCCAGCATTGTTTATTGTTAATTGATAACTGTTAATTGATATGTTGAAGCTTTGGCTCAAGGAAAATCTGAAGGGTGACCCGGTATTGTGGGTCATTGTGATGCTATTGTCCATTATGAGCGTGTTGGTGGTATATAGTGCTACAGGAACGCTGGCATACAAGAGTATGCATGGCAATACAGAACATTACCTATTGCGGCACGGCATGCTAGTCTTGCTGGGGCTGGGCTCTATGTGGTTTGCCCATAAAATCGACTATCGGTACTATTCCCGCCTTTCGCGGATTGGGCTGTGGTTATCGGTGCCTTTATTAATTTTCGTGTATTTTAAAGGAGGCAACACCATCAATGGGGCAGATCGCTGGATAACCATTCCCTTCATCGGGCAATCGTTCCAGCCCTCCGATTTGGCTAAGCTGGCATTGATTGCTAACCTGGCAAGTATGCTGGCAAAAAGGCAACAGTTTATTGCCGACAAGAAAGAGTCGCTTTATCCGATACTCATCTGGATTGGAGTCATTTGTGGATTGATTGGGCTGGCTAACTTTTCAACTTGTCTGCTATTAGGATCTACATGTATGCTGTTGATGTTCATTGGTCGAGTTCCGATGAAATACCTGGCCATGCTTGTGTTGGTTGGAATCGTAGCAATGTCTTTTGCGCTTATGGCAGGCCAACGATGGAAAACGGTTATTAGCCGTATCGAAAAGTTTTCCGATGCTACAGAAGTGCCCTTCCAGGCCGAGCAATCTTATATTGCCATTGCCACGGGAGGAGTTACGGGCAAAGGGCCTGGACGGAGCGAACAACGCAATTTCCTGCCTCATCCCTACTCTGACTTTATCTATGCTATTATTATTGAGGAATATGGATTCATAGGAGGAGTCTTTACCATTTTCCTCTACCTGGCTTTACTTTACCGAGGGATGCGCGTGGTAGCCAATAGCGACCGCGCTTTTGGCGGCTTGCTTTCTGCGGGATTAGCGTTCAGTCTGGTTGTTCAGGCGATGGTAAATATGGGCGTAGCCGTTGGTTTAGGACCCATTACCGGGTTGCCGTTGCCGCTGCTGAGCATGGGTGGCACCTCGCTTTTGTTCACTGGCATTGCATTAGGCATCATCATTAGCGTAAGCCGGGGGGAAATCAAAGAAATGAAAGGATTTATGAAATAACAGCTAACCCATGACCCAACTGACAAATAACGGGAAACCTATTCGCGTCATCATTAGTGGCGGTGGTACTGGCGGGCACATTTTCCCGGCAGTGGCCATTGCTAATGAACTGAAGGCGATGGATGCAAAGACCGAAATTTTGTTTGTCGGAGCAGAAGGTAAGATGGAAATGCAGAAGGTACCCCAAGCGGGTTATCAGATTATTGGCTTACCTATTTCAGGCATTCGCCGGGAGTTGACTTTGAGCAACCTGGCTTTTCCATTCAAGTTAATCAAAAGCCTTTGGAAGGCTCGGAAAGTTGTCAAAGACTTTCAGCCTAATGTGGCCGTCGGCGTGGGAGGATATGCCAGTGGGCCGCTTCTGTTTGCTGCGGGTCAAAGCGGAATTCCCACACTCATACAGGAGCAGAACTCCTATGCTGGCCTGACGAACAAGTGGCTGGCGGGCAAGGCCAGTACCATATGCGTGGCTTACGAAGGCATGGAGAAGTTTTTTCCGAAGAATAAAATTAAGCTGACCGGGAATCCCGTTCGGAAAGATATTGCACAAGGGACAGATAAACGGCTCGAAGCACTGAGCTTTTTTGGTTTGTCTGACACCAAGAAAACGCTGTTGGTCATTGGCGGCAGCTTGGGAGCCCGTACCATTAATGAAAGTATGGAAAAAGGCTTGGGTCGCTTGCTGGAAGCAGGCTATCAGGTAGTATGGCAAACAGGCAAGGGATTTATTGAACGAGCTTCGGCCCTGGCCGCTTCGCTTAATAGCGATAGTGTGAAGGTATTTGAGTTCATTTCAGCCATGGATTTAGCCTATGCCGTAGCCGATGCTGTAGTGTCACGCGCGGGCGCTTTGTCCGTTTCGGAGTTATGTCTGGTGGCTAAGCCCGCCATTCTGGTGCCCTTTCCTTTTGCAGCGGAAGATCACCAAACGCAAAATGCCATGGCACTGGTCAAACGGAAAAGTGCGATACTGATAACGGATGCTGAAGCGAAGGACAAACTGGTAGCGGCGGCATTGGATTTACTCGGCAATGAAGCCAAGCGAAAGGAACTGAGCGACAATATCCGACAATCAGCAAAGCCAGCAGCAGCTAGAACCATTGCAGAAGAAGTAATACGATTAGCTGGTAGGTAAACAGGTATTAGTAATTAGCCATTAGTGATTAAATTATTTAATCAATTAACGCTATTACATGCTAACTACTAATGCCTAATCACTAAAAGCTAACAACTAATAACCTATTACAAGGTGGATTTGAAAGAAGTCAAATATGTGTATTTCCTCGGAATTGGGGGCATTGGGATGAGCGCACTGGCGCGCTGGTTCAAGGCCAATAGCTATTCAGTAGCTGGCTACGACCGCACAGCCACGCCACTGACTGGTGAATTGGAACGCGAAGGAATTCATGTTCACTTTGATGACGCTATTCCAAATATCCCGGCAGAGGTCTTGACGAATCCGGCTCAAACGTTGGTGGTATACACCCCGGCTATTCCCAAAAATCACCTGGAATATAATTATTTGATTGAAAAGGGCTATTCTCTACAGAAACGCTCACAGGTATTGGGGTTGCTTACAGCCAATCTGTTTACGGTAGCGGTAGCTGGCACCCATGGCAAGACAACAACCTCGTCGATGGTGGCCCATATACTAAAACATGCAGGAAGAAATTGTACGGCCTTCCTGGGTGGTATTACGCAGAACTACCAGACGAATATGCTGCTCAACAATGAGGGCGAAGGTTTGGAAAACGTCATTTGTGTGGTAGAAGCCGATGAGTATGACCGCTCGTTTCTAACGCTGCATCCCGACCTGGCCATTGTGACGTCTACGGATGCCGATCACCTGGATATTTACGGGCACAAAGAGGCGTTGCGTCAATCTTTCCGGGATTTTGTTGGGCAAATTAAGCCTGAAGGAAAATTGTTTATCAAGGACGGATTACATCTGCTGGAAAATGGTACTAAGATTCAATACGAAGAATATTCTTTGAGCAAAGGAGCTTACCATGCCGAAAATATCCGTACTGAAAATGCCCGCTTTGTGTTCGACATCATTTCTCCTTCCGTGGCTATCCGCGATATCGCAATGCTGGTTCCGGGATTTCATAATGTAGAAAATGCCCTGGCTGCTACAGCTGTAGGCTTGCGTTTGGGTGTGCCTGCGGAGGCAATCAAAGCAGCGCTAGCAACGTACCGTGGTGTAAAACGCCGCTTCGAGTACATTATTCAAAGCGGAAAAAGCGTGTTTATTGACGATTACGCCCATCATCCAACGGAAATTGAGGCTTTTCTGAAATCAGTTCGGGCATTGTATCCCGATCGGAAGATCACAGCTGTGTTCCAGCCGCATTTGTTCTCCCGCACCCGCGATTTTGCCGATGGTTTTGCCGAAAGTCTGAGCCTGGCCGATACACTGCTGTTGCTCGATATTTACCCAGCGCGCGAACTGCCTATAGAGGGCGTGAATTCGCAAATGATATTAGATAAGGTGACTTTGAATGATAAAAGAATATGCACAAAAGACGAGTTGCCCGAATTGGTTCGGCAACTAGAACCGGAATTGCTAGTAACCATCGGCGCTGGCGACATTGACCAGTGCATTATTCCTTTGAAAAACGCTTTAACAATTA
>JAZKGK010000173.1:1859-7177 GCA_040385915.1 Bacteroidota bacterium | reverse complement strand
TTAACAATTAACAATTAACAATTAACAATTATACCCGGCATGGTGCGCCGTTGCGATGGAACGCAATTAACAATTATTTATTGACTAACTACCTAACAACTAATCACTAACAAGCTAATACCTAAACCAATGTTCTCCAGGCTCCGACTTAAAAAGTGGGTAAAGATTTTTGCGGTGACCTGTGTCATTTTTTCGGCTATTGGCTTTGTAGAAAAGAAGCAAAGCAACAAAGTTTGCAGCCGGATTAATGTGCGGATTGAAAACTATCTGGGGAATTTATTCGTCCACGAAAATGATATTATTGATCTTATTACCCACCATGGCAATGATCCATTGATAGGCAATGAGTTTAAAAATATTGACCTTAAAAGTCTTGAACTGAGAATAAAAACGAATAAATTTATACAAAACTGTCAGGTATCACGCAACTTAAAAGGTGATTTACTGGTAGAAGTCCAGCAAAGCGAGCCTATCGCCCGAATCGTTCAGGCCGATGCACTCGATGCCTATATTAGTTATACCGGACAGGTATTGCCACTTTCAGAGCGGTATACCGCCCGTGTGGTGCTCATTCAGGGAGAATACGCACGTAAGTTGCTCAGTTTAGATTTTTCTACATCCGAAGAGGGGAAACCTTTTTTTGAGTTGCTCCAGACAATTGACCAAGACCCCTTCTGGAAAGCTCAGATTGCCGAACTATACGTGGATAGTAACGGAGAAATCACCATCCTACCCCAAGTAGGTAAACAGGTGATTGAATTTGGTCCACCCACAGAAATAGAGGCAAAGTTTAAGAAGATGAAAGTGTTATTTAAAAAAATATTGCCTGCAAAAGGATGGAATCGCTATAGCAGAATAAGTGTGAAGTATCGTAATCAAATTATTTGTGAATAAATTTTTCTTATGCAAAAGGACAAAGACGTGGTAGTGGGCCTCGACATTGGCAGCACCAAAATCAGCGTAATAGTCGGATGTCAGGACGAGTATGGCAACCTGGAAATCCTGGGAATGGGGAACGCTGTGTCCGACGGCGTTATTCGTGGCTTGGTAACCAATATCGACAAAACGGTTAACAGTATTCAACAGGCTATTGCCGAAGCAGAAGCAGAGTCGAACATCAACATTCGGGTGGTTAACGTGGGTATTGCTGGCCAGCATATCCGGTGTTTGCGCCAGCATGGCAGCATTACCCGTGAGTCGTCCGATACTGAAATTTCGCTGGAAGATATTGCCCGTCTTACCAACGATATGTACCGCATTGTGACTCCTCCCGGCAGCGAAATCATCCACGTAATGCCGCAGGACTTTATTGTAGACCACGAAGACGGAATCAAAGATCCGGTAGGTATGTCGGGCGTAAAGCTGGAAGCGGACTTCCATATCATTACTGCCCAGACCAACGCCATCAGCAATATTCAGAAATGTATCAAACGAGTAGGGCTGGAGATCCATGAGTTGATGCTCGAACCGATTGCTTCAAGCCTGGCTGTACTTACGGAAGAGGAGAAAGAAGCAGGCGTGGTATTGGTCGATATTGGTGGAGGCACTACTGATGTAGCGATTTACTATGACAATATTATTCGCCACACCGCAGTGATTCCTTTCGGTGGCAGCATCATTACTTCCGACATTAAGCAGGGATGCATGATTATGCAAAACCAGGCCGAAGCGTTGAAAGTACGATTTGGCAAAGCCTTGTCAGAAGAAGCCAGCTTCAACGATGTGGTCTCTATTCCAGGCCTGAAAAACCGTCCGCCCAAAGAGATTTCGGTGAAAAACCTGGCTTACATTATTGAAGCAAGGATGGAAGAGATCATCGAAATGATCTATTTGGAAATCGTTCGTTCTGGCTACGAAAATCGCCTGGCTGGTGGGATTGTTATTACCGGTGGCGGTGCGCAGCTAGCTTGTGTGAAGGAATTGTTCGAGTTGCTTACGGGTATGGATGCCCGTATTGGTCATCCGAACGAATACCTGGGCAAAAGCAAGAACGAAGCTGCCAAAAGTCCGATGTATGCTACGCCCATTGGGTTGGTATTGGCTGGGTTCATAGCAGCGAACAATCGCGAGAAAGCAGCTAGTGCGTACAAACAACCTAAGGCTGTTTCCAATGCTGATAAAAGAGGAAGTACCCCTTCTCCTAAAGCAGAAGGTAGTCGTACTGACTTTTTCAAAAAAATACTTGATAAAACCAAGGGTTTCCTGGTAGATGATATAGGAGAAGGAAAAGATTATTGATAATATTCAAATTATTGACCCTGTATTACCTAACTTAAAGACTAAAATCATTGAACTGCTTGGTATATTGTAAGACTCGGTTACGGCAGAAGGAGATTTATAGTGCAGAAAAGCTGATAGGGATGTCATTTGAGTTTAGAAGAAAAATTCAAAAAGTATAAAATTACCGCTCGTCTAAAGGTAAAGAAACGCCTTGAAACTGCTATTTTTGCGGATTAATTAAGAATAAAAGAAAACGAATTTATTTACTCTTTACCCTACCTAGGTAAAATCTGGGCAGGTACTTTATCTAAACAAAGCCTGATATGTCAGATAACAGCTATAATTTCGACCTACCCAGCCAACATCGCCCTATCATTAAGGTGATTGGTGTGGGTGGTGGTGGCAGCAATGCCGTAAACCACATGTACAACAAAGGCATCAAGGATGTGGAGTTTGTAGTCTGTAATACCGATGTTCAGGCATTGACGGGTAGTCCGGTACCTAATAAATTGCAGATAGGTATTGGCCTCACCGAAGGTTTAGGAGCAGGCGCTAATCCCGAAAAGGGTAGGGCTGCAGCCATGGAGAGCAAGGAAGAGATTCGCGAATTCCTTAGTCAAAGTACAAAAATGGTCTTTATTACTGCTGGAATGGGTGGTGGTACTGGTACCGGAGCAGCACCAGTAATTGCCGAGGTAGCCAAAGAGCTGGGTATTTTGACCGTAGGTATTGTTACTGCCCCGTTTAGTTGGGAAGGCCGCAAGAAGAAAGAGCAGGCCTATAATGGAATTGACGAAATGAAACGCCACTGTGACACAGTCATTGTGGTATTAAATGATAAACTGCGGGAAATTTACGGCAATTTATCTATCAGCCAGGCATTTGCTCAGGCCGATAATGTATTGACCACCGCAGCCAAAGGTATTGCTGAAATCATTACTGTTCCTGGCTACGTCAACGTTGACTTTGAAGATGTCAAAACGGTCATGAAAGACTCCGGCGCTGCCGTCATGGGCTCGGCTCGGACGGAAGGCGAAAATCGTGCCCGTCGGGCTGCCGAAGAAGCCCTGGCTTCTCCTTTGCTCAACAACCGTAATATCCACGGGGCGCAAAAAATATTGCTGTCGATCATCTCTGGCGAACAAGCAGAACTGTCGATGGATGAACTGTCTGAAATCACTGAATTTATCCAGGAGAAGGCTGGTAAAGAAGCAGATGACGTGATCTTTGGCCACGGTATCGATGCTTCGTTGGGCAATAGTATCCGAGTAACAGTGATTGCTACTGGCTTCGACGACAACTTGGGCGAAGACGGGATTCCCATTCCTAAGCGCACAGTAATTGATTTGGTTACTAACAAGCCAGTAAGTACTTCTCCAGTAGGTCATTCAAATGGTGGGTATGGCCTAGATAACCGTGAAAAAAATGATAGTCGTTCTTCGGAGTCTACTCGGAAGAGTACCGAGCAATCGGCACCTGAGCCTGTTAAGCCAGAAGTACCCAGTGCTGATAAGAATTTCTTTACTCTCGGAGACGATTTTGAAATAGAAGAAAATCAGAAAGGGTTAGATCATCGCCCTGGCAAGGCCGAGGATGGAGACGAAGAACACCGTTGGAAGCCCGAAAGACCCCGCTCTTTGGAGCGTATTAACCGTTTGAGCAAGCTCAATGCACAACCGAATACCTCCGAAGATTTTAAAGAAAAGCTGGAAGTACCGGCTTATGTGCGTAAAAATGTGCGCCTACAGGACGTGCCGAATTCTTCTAAAAAGAACGTTTCGCGCTACAACCTGAACGACGATAACCAAATCCTCGGCAATAATCGTTTCCTGCACGATAATGTTGACTAATTAGCTGTTAGGTAGTTAGCTGTTAGGTATTAGTAAATGCTAATCAAAACGTATTTAAGCTAATCACTAACAGCTAACAAGCTAAAAGCTAACTAGCTAAGGCCTAAAATTCAATTAGTTGCCTGGCTTGTATATCCAGCAATTCATTGTAAAGCAGGTTATCAATTTTGCTATCTTTCATATAAGATTTTATTTGTGCCAGCTTTACCCGCATCGCCAGCACATTTACTCCCAGATAGCTAAAAATATCATTCAGATGGCTTAAGGCTAATGCTCCCCCTTGCACACCAGCCGAAAGCCCAACCAGAGCAGCCTTTTTTCCACTCAACCCGTCCGGGTATTTCATTCCATCAAGAAAAGCCTTTAAGACACCAGGAAACGATCCGTTGTACTCGGGAACGATAAAGACAAATTTCTCTGCCAACTCCATCTGGTGGCGGAATTGATTGAATATTTCGTTCTTGCCAAAGTTTTCGTACAAAGCCGTTGCCGTAAAGTCAGAGGGTAATCCATTCAGATCGAGTATCTTACTTTCAACGTGATGACGGATAAGTATATCCTGGTAATAATGGGCAATCGTTTTGGAAAGGGAGTTTTTGCGGTTGGTCCCGACGACAATAGTGATCATTCAAAAAGATTTATCCGTGTATTTTACCTGTAAAAGTAATTGGATAAAGCCTTAGTTCCCTATTTTTTGAAGGGTTATTAACTTTGATGCAGGCTGAGTTACGGCATTTACCTTCGCTGGGCTCCGTTACTTTTTGGTGTGGTAGGTTTTGTGTCTTGTATAGGAGACGCTTTACCAGGCGCAGCAGAATTATCGTCATCGGCTACTTCTTGCGTCACTATCCGAACGCCATTTGCCGAAGGTTGAAGATGGGTTCCGTAGCGGTTGGCATATACAGCAGTGAATTCCGCTCCTAAAAATAGGATGATAGCGCTATAATACACCCAAAGTAAAATAATGACGATGGAACCCGCTGCCCCATAAGTGCCGCCTATATCACTTTGTCCGATATATAACCCGATAAGAAACTTGCCAAGAGCAAACAATACGCCCGTAAATAAGGCTCCTTTCCACACATCGGAATAACGAATATTCACATCTGGAAGCACCTTGAAAATAACCGCAAATAGTAAGGAGGTAATGCCTATGGAAAGAATTACATTAAATACTTGCAGCAATACTTCACTAGCCTCTGGCATTAACGACGAAAAATACTTTCCTGCAACGGCAATTCCAGCATT
>JAZKGK010000173.1:0-1759 GCA_040385915.1 Bacteroidota bacterium | reverse complement strand
TCAAATAGTTACAAAACTTGCTGTATTACTTTCGACCTACCAGATACACGCCTAGTAGAATCATGCCACCAAGCACAATTTTGTCGAGCGTAAGAGAGTCCTTGCCTAAGCCCGTAGCAATAAAACTAGCCAGCAGTGGTTGCAGGTAAATATAAATACCCACGACTGAAGGCGTTACGTGTTGCAAAGTCCAGTTATTGAGTAGATAGGCTAAAAAAGTGGCTCCCAAAATAACGAAAGCGAGTGCCAGCCATATCGATATCGGAAGGGATTGCCAATTGACCTGTGCTATGGGAGCTATGCTAAAGGGCAACACAGGAATAAGACCGAATAAAAAAGCCCATTTGGTAATGGTAAGTGCCTGGTATTTAGCTGACAAAGGCTTTACTAAAATCAGATACGTACCAAAGAAGATAGTACTGATTAACAAGATGACATCTCCTGCCAAGGTACGACTGCTAAAAGAGAAGTCTTTGCCCGCCAGCAATAGAACCGTTCCGGTGGCTCCCAACAACAAACCGATCGCTTTTATGAAGGTTATCTTTTCTTTCAACACAATAGCCGAAATAACGGCAACCAGAATGGGGGTAGTAGTAATGAGCAAGGAGGCATTGATGGGCGTAGTCATACTCAAGCCTGTGATAAACAGGAGTTGATTCGCAGCAATGCCACAAAGGCCGCAGGCTACTAGCACATAATAATCTCTATAAGAAGTGATTTTCTGCGAATGATCTCCTTTACTTACGGTTACACGGTGCAGTAGCCAAAACAGCAAGGAGCCTACGATAACCCGCAAGCCAACCAGTCCGAAGGGCAAAATATAGGCTGGTGTCACCGCCTTGGCAATACTATAATTGGCACTGTATAAAATAGCCACCGTGGTAAGGGCTAGATGGACTTTTACCTGTTGGTTCACGGGCGCAATTTGGAGAATTTACGGTAGATTTAATGCTCACAAAAGAGAAAATCACGCTTCCGTATGCTTTTTCAAGCCACTCCTCCTCTTTCCGAAAGAATGCGTCCCCGTTCACTCGATACCGTCATTGGGCAGCAGCACCTGGTTGGCCCCAATGGCGTATTACGCAAGGCACTGGTTTCGGCAGAAGGGCGCACTGGTTCTATTCCTTCGATGATTTTGTGGGGGCCTCCGGGTGTAGGAAAGACCACCTTGGCCAATATTATTGCCAACCAGGCACGTATGCCTTTTTTTACGCTAAGCGCCATTAGTTCAGGCGTGAAGGAGGTACGAGAAGTAATTGACAAAGCACGGCTTTCGGGCAGAACGGTTCTGTTTATTGATGAAATTCATCGCTTTAATAAAGCACAACAAGATGCCTTATTGGGCGCCGTTGAAAAAGGGTGGATTACCCTGATTGGAGCCACAACTGAAAATCCCTCTTTTGAAGTGAACTCTGCGTTGTTGTCTCGCTGCCAAGTATATACGCTGAAAGCCCTGGAAAAAGACGACCTGATCCAACTGCTACAAATGGCCTTGCGCGAAGATGAGGTGTTGAAGAAAAGAACCATTGCGTTGCAGGAGAACGAAGCCTTGTTGCGCCTCTCTGGAGGAGATGCCCGCAAATTGCTCAATTTGCTTGAACTGGTTACTGATACCTTTTCTGCTAATCCTCTGGTTATTACTGACGAAGCAGTGATGCAAATGGCCCAGCGCCGCGTTGCCTTGTACGACAAAAATGGTGAACTACACTACGACATTATTTCGGCCTTTATCAAATCTATCCGGGGCAGCGATCCCAAT
>JAZKGK010000172.1:0-26235 GCA_040385915.1 Bacteroidota bacterium | reverse complement strand
CAATCACAGGCGTAGCATTGGCTGCCGAAGCTGGCGTTCTCCAACCCACAATCAGATTATCGCCCCCGTATTCTTCTTTGTGAATCGCTTCCAGGTAATACTGTTGTCCTGCTACCAGGTTGATTGCTACCGACTTCTGGCTTGGGTATTTGGTCCACTGGCCCGGTAAAGCATAGCCATTTTTAATGAAGGCAATCACTTGTTTGTGGGCTGGCTCAGCATCGGTACTTAAAAAGAGCTGGGCATCATTATCCGATACCAGCCAGAAGGTATACGCTCCCGTCTTCGGCGCACAAATGTAGCCCCGCAGGCGTTGGCCGTAGCGGTCGCCGAAGTTGGCCGGTGCTTGCAAACTGGTCAGTTGGCTGGTTAGGTTGGGGGGAGAAAGCACGGGAATGTCGGTAATGCGACTGCCGCTGAGGTTGGTCCACACTTCCCGCAGAATCTTGCCCGTAGCTTGACAAACTGGCGCGCTACTAACACTCACATTCACCTGACGGCGATGCAGAGTAAGGCCGGTGACCACTGTATTGGTAATTTTGCAGCCATACGTTCCCGCAGCCGTGACCGTGAGGGTGGCGTTGGTGGCTCCGTTGACATCGACTCCGTTAAGCGTCCACTGGTAGCGGTTATTCGCTCCACCTACCAAAGCCGACAACTCAACTGAAGTCCCGGCAACAAGCGCCACATTAGCGGCTAGCAGTACACTGTCTTGGGGAGCATAAGACGGGGGGTTATTTAACTTACTTATATTGGGCTCCAGCGATTCAAAAGTTAATTGGTTCTGCTGCACATAGAATTCATTCACATTATTAACGAATGCTGGTAGGCTAGTAAACTGGTTAGTGTTAAAATAGAGTGACGTCAAAGCTGGCAAAGAGCCTAAAGTGGTCGGGATGCTGCCACTTAATTTATTATCGTCCAGCCAAAGCACTTGCAATGCCGACAGAGTACCCAATTCAACAGGGAGACTTCCACTTAGTTGGTTATTCCACACAGAAAGCACTTGCAAAGCCGATAGATTGCCCAAACTAGTCGGGATGCTGCCACTCAGTTTATTCATGGCCAAATTGAGGACTAGCAACGCCTTCATGTTGCCCAACTCAGCCGGGATGCTGCCACTCAGTTTATTCATGTCCAAATTGAGGAATAGCAACGCCTTCATATTGCCCAAACTATCGGGAATACTGCCGCTCAGTTGGTTTACAGCCAAATTGATTTGATTCAACATCGTCAGATTACCCAAACTGGCAGGAATACTGCCACTCAGTTGGTTATTGGATACGTTGAGCACCACCAAAGCAGACAGATGGCCCAAACTATCGGGAATACTGCCACTCAGTTGGTTTACAGCCAAATTGATTTGATTCAACATCGTCAGATTACCCAAACTGGCAGGAATGCTGCCACTCAGTTGGTTCTTGGATACGTCGAGTACCACCAAAGCCGACAGATGGCCCAAACTATCGGGGATGCTACCGATCAGTTGATTGCCGGGCAAACGAAGGAGGGTTACTCTTCCTGCTGTCACCGTCACACCAAACCAGCTAGCGACTTGGCCGGTGAGCCAATTAGTATTGGTCTTCCAGTTCTCACCAGTAGTGCTCCTATATAAGGCCACTAAAGCCAACGAATCAGATTCAGGAACAGTCCGGGGGACAGTTCCTAGCATTACTATGGCTGTATTACTGGCTAGAGACAAGCTATTATCCTTGATTGTTTTTACTTGATAATAATAGGCCGCATTCGTAGGAAGTCCTGTCTCAGTGTAGGAAGTAATATTGGCTTTGACCGTGGCTATTTGCACAAAATCACTGTTTGAGTTAGTAGACCGTTCTATTTGGAAGCCAGTTTCATCGGTGGTATTATCTTGCCAGCTCAGATTAACCGTCGTAGCCGAATCCACCATAGCCGTCAGGTTGGAAGGAGCAGGAATCACTTCATACACCCCTACCGCATTCCAGGCGTTGATGACCTGTTTTACTTCGTTGGAATTAGCGCCATACAAATCGGTGGCGGCTTGAATAGAGAATTCCCGGGCATGGATATATTGAGAGGTGGCCGTTAAGTACACGCTTTCCGTGCGATACACAATGTCAGCCGCTTTCTCCATGCCGATACCCGTGACTTGATAATTATAGCCATGGTCATTGGTACCCGTTTTACCCACGGAGAGCAAATAAAACCAGTGATTCAATACCCCACTGTTGGTATGCACCCCGCCATTATCCCACTCGTCCGTAAACCAATAATTTCCTAAATAGGTATCTGGTTGACCTTGAGAATTGGGATCGCTCATCGAACGCAACGCAGCAGTTTGTTTCATTATTTCCTCCCCGAGTAGCCAGGTGTTCTTTTCAGGCGCAGCAAAATGCTCTATCATTGCTCCCCAGATATCACTTAAACCTTCATTCAAAGCCCCTGATTCCTTATAATAGATGAGATTGGCCGTGTGTTGACAGACGCCGTGGCCGATCTCGTGCCCCACTATATCCAAAGAGGTGAAGGCATCAAACCAGGTATTCCCATCCCCATACGTCATGCGGACGCCATCCCAAAAGGCATTTTCGTACTTATAATCAAAGTGAACATAGCTTCGGATGGCGCTGCCCTGGTTATCAAAACTATTGCGTCCGTGCTTGGTCAAGAAATAATCATAAGTCATCATGGAGCCCCAGTGGGCATCCAGGGCAGCATTGTCTTTGGCGTCGTTGTCAAACTCCCCACTGGTCCAGTTATTATCTGCATCAGTGAAATTGGTCGCTGCACTATAATCCGTCCCCGTGTTCATATTATAGGTCTCAATGGCCACGCCCCGGGTGCTATCTTTCAGTTGGTAAAGACCGGCTTGATTCTGGGTTTGGATGGTTCGGGTGCCACTGTAACGGGTAGCCGCCTGGCCGTCTGCATGTTTAATAATAGGCTCTTTGTAAATGATTTCTCCCGAATGGGCATCCACATAAATCAAATCGCGGCTCAGCGGCTGTTGGGCATACACATCAAATTTATAAGCCAAAGCCATCTCGGCCTGGCCGCCCTTGGCCTGGTGTAGCAACTTTTGACAAATCAATAGCTCAGCTTTCGGGAAATAAGTCGCCCGTGGGTCTTTCTGGATACTTTTGATCCCTTTTTCCTGAGAAGCTACGTCCCACATATATTTGGTCGCGCCCGTAAAACGCAAGGCACGTTGCAGGGCGTCTTTCTCCGACAGACTGGGCGTAATAGACAAGTCCGGAATGGAATAAAATTCACCACTGATGGATTGCACCGCCGCATTTTTGGTGTGTACCGCATATATCCCATGCTCTACTTTGAGGCCTTTGTAGTACTGCTGGTATTTTTGATGGCTATACCCCGAACGATCGCTGGAGGTCGTCGTCTTTACCAGCCTATCGTGCGCCTTCATGCCCAGGTTGTCTTCCAACAGTTGGGGAGATGACTTGCTGGCCTGCACTTGCTTGGTGGTATTGAAGCGAATAAGAGAGGGGGTTCCTGCGGGGAGGTTGGCTCGTTTTCCCCGTGACGTCTGCGCCTGGAGGGGACTTATAAAACCAATAACCAAACAACTAAATAAACTAATCAATAATGTAAGGCGAGCCTTCATAGGCTTCCCTGGGGCACACTTCGCCTGGGCTAATGCCTGGCGGGCAGTAGAGGTGTTCAAAGGCATACAATAAAAAGTTAGGAGTAAGAAATAGGATAGTGAGGCGGTTGAAGCTAACTGGCTTACTACCGCCAAGGGTCAGAACAGATGGGATTTCTTTACAGCAGTGGATGGATTTAAAGGTAGAACCATTTAAGAAGTAGGTTTAAAGCAGCCATGCTTTGAGACAAAAATATATAAAAACACGAATATCCAAATACCCTAGGAAAAAAATAAGTAGGCTAAGAGAATATACACGAAAGCCTTGCCCACGATCTTCTTCAGAGTAACCAGGGCATTGTAAACCAGGTTGTACACGGCAGTAACCTTCAGCGACATCATCGAAGCCACCTCCTGATGAGACAGGTTATTGTAATACACCAGGAAAATGGCCTCCTTTTGGCGCTTGGTCAACCGATTAATTCCCTGCTGTAGTTTTTCCTTCTGTTCTAATGAGGTTTGCTTGTGAAGTAATTCAAACTCGTGGGAAGGCGTAATTTCAAAATTGTAATTTTCGGTCACTTCGTCAATGCTGGAATATTTGTTCTGACTCACCAACTCATCCACCAGACTTCTTTTCAAACTTTTGAACAGGTAAAATTTGATTGAATCCGTATCAGTGAGGTTTTCACGGCTGTTCCAAAGGTGAATAAACAAATTCTGAATACAATCCTTTACCAAATTCGCATTGCGCGAAATATGCATCCCATAGCTAAACAAGGCTTCTGAATGCATACGATACATGTGGGCAAATGCCTCGTTGTTCCCTTGCTTAAAAGCTCTCCAAATATCAACATCAGCATACTTTGCGAAGTCTTCTCTCATGGACTTACACGCGCATAAAATTGAGCAAACTAAATAACTATAGTAGTAAAGATAACGATTACATGAGTAAAACTATTCAGTAGATTGTCCTATTTTAGGCAAACAGAATGAAGATAACAAGCCTTTTTAAAGGAATCCATTGGCGCTGGTTTTCTTTCAAAACATCTGCTTACCGTGCTTTCTTGGCTTTGGCTTCAGTTACCAGTTTATGGTGGGCATTTTCTTTGGTTATGTGTTCGTAACTGCCTCTGCCCTTCTGCGAAAGCTTTTGTAAGTTACCGGCAATGGCGGCTTTGCGGCTGAAATCGAACACAGTCAGGTAAATATCCTCCCGTGCGTTTTCTTCGGCCCACTGGTAGGCATTCTGGCTAATAGGAAACTCCCCATCAGTAGCCAGTACGATGCGGTTATTGCCTCCTCGAATGTAGTTCTTGTTCGCCACTTTATACGCCAAACGAATGCCAGCATTACCGTCAGTGCCGCCGTCAGACTCAAGCTGGTCGATGACATGGGCAATCTTATCTATCTCAGCCCCAGAAGTAGGTTCTAAAGCGACCTTCGCCTTGCCCGAATAGACCACAATAGACACTTCGTCTTCTGGTCGCATAAGCGCTAACAGCGACTTGATCGATTTTTTGAGCAAAGGCATCTTGTTGGGCGAATCCATCGAAGCGGAAACATCGAGCAACAGCACCATATTATTGGGCGCATAGCCTTTTAGGGAATTAAAATCTTCGCCTTTCTGGCCGCGGTCCATGTACACCGTATCCACCCGCTCGCGTTCCAGGTACACGGTATCGTGCTTGGCCACCTCCACTGTCACTACTTTCACCGGTGGGTTAAGCTCATGCACTACGGCGGGTTTGGCTTCTACAGGCTGGGGTTTTTGGGGTTTATTCAGGGCTTGTGGAGCTTCATTAACCGGCTCCTTCATTTCCAACACTGGCGCTTTCTCTACTGGCCGAAAAGCCTTCGGTTCCGCCTTTTTCCAGATAAATAAGTTAGGCTGATTGATATACTTGAGCACACCTACTTTGGCTAGCTCGCTGAATTTATTGTATTCGTAGACTAACTCATTGTTATAGAAGTAGTAAAAATCCTCATACGCCCGAGCAGGCTCTTTGTTGGAGCTGTTTTGCAGGTTGTTGGCTTTCTCGCCAAACCGTTTGGAGTTGGAGGCCAAATCTTCGTAGGGCGAATAAGGACACAAGCCATTGCTGCGGCCGTACCGGGTCAATCCTTTCAGGTTTTGGTATTCATCCGTAATCAATGCCCGAACGCTGGCTGCCATTTTGTCGATGGGGGGCAGTTGGCTGGTTTCTCCTTTCAGATAGGCTTTTACGCCAAATAGAATTTCCTTGTCGTGGTCTATGGTGGCTAGCAGGGCTTTTCCTGACACATACCAGGAATCTTTCGGGTTGGCCACTTGATAGCTTTCGTGTATGCGCCTCACATCGTGGTAGAGCTGTTCTTTCTTCTGGTCAAAGGCATCGAAAAGGAAGGCGTATCGTTCCAGTATGGCATCGGAGCGGCGGAGTTGGTCTTGCTGGTATTTCTTGTCGCGGGTGTAGGCTATCAGTTCAATACTGAGCCCATCCATCTCTTTCAGGATATTCATCAACACTTCGGCTTGCGAAAGAATGGTTGTGCGGTACTCCTTGGGAAGATGCTGGCTGGAAGAGATGATTTGCTGGTACAGGGAAAGCGGCATTTTATACTCCTCGTGCGAATAGGTGAGGCCAGATCGTTTGACATTCGTGGCCGGGTCACGGTAATATTCGGCAGAAGACTGGTAATTGCGCAACAGCAACTGCAACCTGTTCATCTGGCGCAACGATTCGTTGATATATTCCACGTATAGACTTAGCGCATCAAAAGCCGTTTTGCTGGCCGGAATGGAATAGATTTTTGCAATCGGAACCAAGGGCGCATCCTTGAAAGATTCGGTGCTGGCCTCGGCTGGCTTGGAAATCGAAGGAGGATTGATTTCAAAAACCAGGGAGAATTTGGGGTAATCGAGCAAGTACTTGACAACACTGCTATACCGGACAAAAGCCTGGTAATTGGCCAGTAAATCATTGTTATAATAATTGATTAGATCCAGATACACCTTATTGCCGTGCTTGCCCGACTGGCGTGCTTCAAAAGTATAGCTGTCAATGGCATTCCGCTTCAATCGCTGCATCGATTCGATGGCCGCCTTGAATGACGACACCACATTGGCTGCCGGATAGCCAATGACTGCTTGATTTTTGCCAAAAGTGGAGAGCGTGGATTCGTTATTCAATACATTTTTCTGAAACAGTTCAAGGGGCCAACTGGCTGGTTTCTCCTGGTTGAAGTAGTAGTTCCAGGCCTTGAGCAGGTCTTTTTCCTTCTCCAATACCTGCACCATTTCTTTCTCGGTTTTCAAGTAAACATCTTTGTCATTTTCAGGCTGGTGCCGCCGGTAAACAGCCTGAATTTGCTTTTGAAATGATTCCTTTTGCAGACTAAACTGCACAAAAAGCGCCTGGATTTCAACCAATAAGGCATCTGACTGTTCAAGGTCATCGCGCTTGTAATCTTCCAGCCGGATATAGGTTTCCAAGGCTTTGCATTTACTATCCAAGGCTTCGGCTATCTGTCGCAGGTGACGGGCTCCGGTGTTCAGCGCTTGGGCTTCACCAGCAGGCAAAGTGTTCTTTTTTAGGGCATTATTGAAATAATATTCCTCCAATGGCCCTGACGAACCCAAACGCAACGACATGCCTTTGTGCTTCCGGTAATAGTCAGCTTCCTCTGCATACGATTTTAGGGAATGAAAGCGGACTTCCACATCATTTACCGACCGATTCGCAAATTCAACGTAGCCGTTCAGCGATTGCTGTTGGGCGGAACTCAAGGATTGGGCTTCGGCGTGCATGCAAGTAAAAAGGAAGAATAAGCTACAAAGAAAACGCATAAGTGGATTGGCCGATTAGTAGAGGTCTGTAGTAGAGCGCGAGTAAATTTGTCGATTATTTCTTGATTAGAAAAACAAGGGGTTTTCGTTGGTACACACCTTATTTTTTCAGTAGCAGCTTCTTGCTGGCTACGCTTTGTCCATCGATAAATAAATGATACTCGTACAGACCAAAAGCAAACGACTGACGGGAAAGCTGTACGTGTCCTGCTCCCCGCTGTTTGAGTTCAATGCTGTGTACTTCTTGTCCATGCAGGGCGTAGACTTTCAATTGAGCGGAGGTGACCTGGTGGGGAATAAAGTAGCGAATGCTGATGCTACCATTGGTTGGGTTGGGCTCGTTCTGCCAGAGTTGGGCAGCGCTGCCTTGTGCGGTGGCTCCGTCCGATTGCGAGAGCAAAAAGGCCTCCAGTGTAGCCAAGCGCTCCATTAAAGCACGAATCTGTTCTTGCTGACTAGAAAGTTGAGCATCTTTCATAGCATTCTCTATTTAAACTCTTTCACCCAATTGACCAGCGTATAGGTAAGCAGATGTGCTAAATTTTGGCGGAGGCAGTAAATTCAATGACTGTGTATGGCACAATTCCCTAGGTCAGCAAGTTTGCTGGATGGGGTGAAAGGATAAGGCCAATTCTTCCAGGTCTTGGCGCCGCAGGGGCTTTTCTAACACCCGCCAAACGAGCGCTGCTTCATTAAACTGAACAATATGATCTAGCTCTGCAAAACTGGAAAGCACCACTATCCGACAATGCGACTGAACAGCCTGGGGCAGTTGGTGATACTCCGCCAAAAACTCCAGCCCGTCCATCAGTGGCATTGACCAGTCTAATAAAATGAGATTAGGCAATTCAGAGGCTTCATGCTGGTGATCATACAAGTATTTCAAGGCCGAAAAGCAGTTATTATACACCAGTTCCTTGGTAGAGAAACGCAGAAGCTTAAGCAACTTGGAATGGATAAAACAGTCGATGGCATTGTCATCAATGATCATGACCGTATCAAATTTGTGAGCAGTTAGCATGGCAGCCAGATAAGTAAATGAGTGGAGGCGGACAAAATTCATCCACCCAAGCCCTTGTGAATAGTCCTTAGTAGCGCCTGACTGGTGGACATGTAACTTCATTTTGAAAATATTTTGTAGTTTTTTTTACGTCGGAGCGATCACTTCAAATGAAACGAATAAATTTCATTCAATTGGCAGCAGTGCATCAAAGCGGTCACATACCCCTGCTCGGTAGGCTGCTGGCAATGGATATATAAATTTATTTGGCAAAAAACGTCCCTCCCAAGCGGATTTTCGTTAAGTTCATTTACAATATTCATCAACAGACATACCCCATGAAAATCATTCACATACGAGCTATGCAAGGGCCAAATTATTGGTCTGTTCAGCATTCCCTTCTTATTGTAATGACACTCGATCTGGCTGCATTAGCACAGCGGCCAACCAACCAGATAGCAGGCTTTGGCGAAAAAATACTCCAACTCATTCCTTCCCTGGCCAAACACCCCTGTGCTGCAAGTACGACAGGCCATTTTTTGTCACCGCTACAAGAGGGTACGCTGATGGGGCACGTCATTGAACACCTTGCCCTGGAACTCCAAAACCTGGCTGGTATGCAGGTTGGCTTTGGACAAACCCGTAGTACCAAACAATCAGGGATTTATGAAATAGTATTTGAATATACAGAAGTCAATGCCGGGCTGTATGCAGCCGAAGCCGCTGTGCGCCTGGCTAAGTCCCTTTCGCTAGGACATACATTGGTCGATCTTACCAACGAATTGGACATACAGGTACAAACGCTGAGAAGAATTAAGCGGAAGCAAGGATTAAGCCCCAGCACGGCTTCGGTTGTAAACGAGGCCGAACGAAGAGGGATTCCCTGGAAACGGCTCGACCAGGATGCGCTGGTGATGCTTGGCCATGGCATTAACCAGCAAAGGATAGCGAACGGCCTTAGTGGACGCACGTCTGCTTTGGGTATCGAAATTGCCTGTAATAAGCAAAAAACCAAGGCTTTACTGGCCTCTGCATACATTCCGGTTGCTGCCAGCCGCCTAGTATGTGAAGAAGGTGGTTTAAAGAAAGCTATTCAGACTATAGGCTTCCCCTTGGCAATCTATCCGGTAGAAAAAAAAAACGAACAAGGCATCAGTCTGAATATAACCGATTGGAAAGAAGCGACGCTGGCTTTGAAACGCGCAAAACAGGCATCGGAAACGGTGGTAGTAGAAAAGTATATTGTCGGCTTTAGCTTCCGCTTACTAATGATTAACAACCGCTTGGTAGCCGCCGCCCGTCGCAGCACTGCAACCGTTACAGGCAATGGCCGGTCTACTATTCAGCAGTTAATAGAACTCGCCAACCAAGCGCCTGGCCGCGGGCATGCCTACGAAAACAACCTGACTTTCATCCAGATAGACGAAGCCACTACGCGCATGTTGCAGGCAAAAGCCCTGACACTTCAATCGGTTTTACCAGTGGGAGAAACGCTATACCTGAAACCTGCTGCCAGCTTGAGTAGCGGAGGCACTGCCAGCGACGTAACGGATAAGGTGCATCCGCTCAATGTAGCCCTGGCTGAACGGGTAGCCCGCCGGATGGGGCTGGATATTTGTGGCATCGATATCATAGCAACCAGTCTGGAAACGCCGATTGCCGCAAATGGTGGAGCAGTCATAGCAATCCAACCGGCACCTAATTTCCGTATGCACCTGGCTCCTACCGAAGGCCAGCCACGCAACGTAGCTGCTGCGGTATTGGACATGCTTTTCCCTGATAACAAGGCATCCATTCCTACAGTGGCCATAACAGGCACCAACGAAAAAACCATTACTACGCGCCTGGCAGCTCATATTGCCCAAACAGCTAGCTACCGCGTAGGTTGCGCTACTTCGGAAGGCATTTACCTGGATAATACCATAGTTACAGCCGGGAATTGTACCGATGCGGCAAGTACCTCTTATGTACTGCAAGAACCAAGTGTAGCCTTTGCGGTGCTGGAATGCGCCCACGAGGAAATTATTGACGCTGGTTTAGGCTTTCGCCAGTGCCATGTGGCAATAGTGACCAACTTAGTAGCCGATTCCAATCACCAGGATATTTACTCTCCTGAACAAATAGCTCGGGCGCAATGGGTAGTGGCCGAAAGTGTCGCTCCACAGGGTTTTGCCATTCTGAATGCAGATGACGACCAGGTGTATGCTATGGCCGAAAAGCTGACTTGCCAAATAGCTTTGTTTGGTTTAACCAACCATGCACGGCTGCAAAACCACTGTGCTCACGGCAGAATAGCGGCCTTTGTCGCTGATGGCTACGTGATGATTAGCGATGGCACCCAACAGCACCAGCTTGCGCAGGTAGAAAATATCCCTCTCGCCTTCGGAAATAATGTCTCAGGTATGCTACAGCAAGTGCTTCCGGCAGTGTTGGCAGCGTACGTCCAGTCAATGGATTGTCAAACCATTCGCTTAGCCTTATATACCTTTATGCCCTCACGCGAACAAATGCATAGCCAAATGAACCTATTCCAGTTCCGACAATTTCAGGTGCTGATCGATAATGCCCACAATCCGTCGGGCTTAGCAGCCATTGGGCAATATTTATCGACGACTCACGCAAGCCCAAAAATCGGCCTTATCAGCGCCATCAATGACTATTGCGAAGACGACTTGATTCAGCTAGGAAAACTGGCGGGGCAATTGTTTGATGAAGTCGTCATCCGTCACGACAAAAGACTGTGGAGTAGTAAGGATCAGGAAATGGTGATGTTACTGCTGGAGGGCATCCAACAATCCGATCCGCATAAGCCCGTGAAAGTGATTCCTGACGAAGAACAGGCCATCCACTACCTGATCGACTCGGCTCTGCCTGGCTCAATCATTACCCTCTGTTGCAACAACGTACTGGCAACAGTGGAAATGGTTCGAAAGCACCAATCACAGGAGGACAAAAACGAATTGGCTCCCGATGTAGCCCAGGAGGTTTAGGCGGAAACTATACCATCAGGCCACATTGCTTTCCCATTTCTTGATATGCTGGAGTTCTTCCTTCTTGGCAGTTTCTTCTTCTTCCAGATCATAATCATCCTGTAAACCCAACCAGAATTTGGGCGTGGTGCCAAAATAATAGCTTAATCGTAAGGCTGTATTGGCGGTTATCCTTCTACGGCCATTCAATATTTCACTAATGCGGGTTTGGGGGATACCAATTGCTTTGGCCAACTTATAGGCTGAAATCTCAAGTGGAATGAGAAACTCTTTCTGAAGTACTTCTCCGGGGTGAATATTGGCTAGTTTTTCCATGCTATTTCTTATTTAATGATAGTCAGTAATTTCTACCTCGAATGCCTGTGCCGTTTCCCATTGGAAAACGATCCGCCATTGGTCATTGATCCGGATACTGTAAAACTCCTTCAAACTTCCCGATAGCTTTTCCAATCGGTTGGATGGAGGTACTCTTAAATCGGCAATGTTCTGGGAGTTATTCAACATTCTTAGTTTTCGCCTGCCAATTTCTTGAATTTCCATTGGCCATTTAGGCACTCTTTCGCCCAGCCAAACTTTTTCTGTCTCTTTAGAACCAAAGGAAACAATCATACTTACTTCATACGTTACTAACGCCAAAAGTAAGTGTTTTATTCTTCATTAAATAATTGAAGCTTTGACTACACTCCGACAACCTATTCAGGGTGAGATGAAAGCATAATTTCACCCTTTCAGGGTTGTTTTTGATATTCTTGTTTGATTCTATAATCATTTCATCCCTTTGGGATTTTGGTTTAATTAACTGATAATTAACATTTTATGCAAAAGGCAATCCGATAACAGAAGCCCAGAGGGCTGAAACGATTATAGCATAAATGGTGAAATACAATAAGTAAAACCCCAAAGGGGTGAAATGATTACTTGTCGGAGTGGACTCAAGCTTTGTTAATTTTCATTCCTGCACTTGATTATCGCAACGTTCATGCGCTCTACTAAATATACAAAACGACCTTCTCTGCCCAGTAACATCGGCTAGGCATTACCACGAATTAGAGCAAAGAGAAGGACATGTTAGCAAAAAAAAAGCTGCATGCCGAACGCTGATTGCTGCCAACTCCTTTTAGCAAAATTATTATTATTTGTATACTTTATTCCGAATGCAGCATTGTAAGATGGAAGCCAGTAAAAATTCACTGGACTACAATCCTGAATAAATGGCCGAAAATCCTACATTTTCATTCCGCCTTCTTCCCTCCCCTTCCCCTCCAATACACCCTTCCTCTCGCCATAGGCTATTGCAAATGCCTGTAATCTTCTCCAAAAGAGTACACTGATGGTAATGCATTTCATTCGGGTAATGGCTAATAGATGAATGGTTTACCTTTATGTTCACAAAAACTGCATTAGAAACAGCCTTCGCCGTGAGAAAAATTATCCTTGTATTTACTTTGCTGGTCGTGTGTTCGGGTGTATACGCGCAGACTAAGCCGGTACAATTTACCGCCAAAAAAGAACTGCCCGTTCTCGGAAGTACTACCCAAACGGTAGCGATCCGGGTGACGGATTTTACCAATGTCACCACGACGCAATTCACACTTCAGTGGCCTGCTACAGCCTTCCAGTTTGCCTCCCTCAGCGATTTTGGTTTGCCTGGATTGGATATCACCCACTTCAACACTACCCTGGCAGCCACGGGCAAGCTCACTTTTAGCTGGGACGATGCTTCTACCAATGGCTTAACGGTCATTGATGGCACAGTGATTTTCAAGATAAAATTTACGGTAATTGGCTCAATACCCGCCGGCTCGGTCTTAGAATTGACTGCTTCGCCCACGCCCACGGAAGTAACCCGCTCGCTCAAACCCACCAGCGTCATGTTCAACAACGAAAGCCTCAGTGGCTGCGAGTGTAAATAAGCAGATGGGTGCATGGGTTCCTCACAAGGAGAACAACAACACTTTTGATAAATATTGATAACCAAATACTTGCTAAAAGCTACCTACAAAAAGCCAATAGCTGAGCACTACCAGTTATGATAAAAAACTACTCCTGGAATAGTCAATTATTCAAACAATTATTCGCCCCCGTCATTTGGCATCTTCGCTATACCATTTTGCCGGGTATGCTTATTGCCCTCTTGCTTGTTTCTGCTGGCTATGCCGAAGATGATTTAGCAAAGCGGAACAAGAAAAAAAGCAGGGCAAAAATGGCTATCAAACGCAAACCGAGCCCTTCCCGAATTACCGCTATACCAAAAATTATGGCGCTCAGCCCTAACCTCAATACGGTCAACGCTCCGGTCGGTTCAGCCATTGACATTATCTTTTCGGAGGCCATGAATGCGGCGACTGCCAGCAACGCGGCCATTAAAGTGAGTGGTTCGCTCACGGGTAAGCGCAGTGGCAATTTTAGTGGATCGGGCACCAGCACGGCTACTTTCACGCCCAATAAGTCATTCAAACCGGGAGAACTTATTTCTGTCACCACTACGACCGCAGCCACAAACGCGGGCGGAACGGCCATGGATACAGCAAGAGTATATTCGTTTAGGGCGGCAGCAGCCGTGGGTCCCACCAATTTTATTGCCAATCCAACCGCAGTAACGGGTAGTTTTCCTCATACCGTATACCCAGCCGATTATGACGGCGATGGAGACATTGACGTGGCTATTTCCAATGCTGGTGCTGCATTTCTTACGTATCGTAAAAATAATGGCGACGGTACTTTTGCGGCTTCTACCAACCTAGACTTACCTAGTCCTGGAGAAGCGGTTTTTGCTGCTGATTTTAACGAAGATGGAAATATAGATTTGGCTACTGCCAATACCTTATCCAGCACTATGTCAGTGTTACTGAACAATGGTTTCGGCGTTTTTCCTCTTAGGGTAGACTATGCTGTTTCTACAGCCCCAAGTACACCCTATGGACTTACTGGGGGCGATTTTGATGGCGATGGCGATATAGACTTAGCCACTACTGCGAAAGCCAAATCTGTCGTAGTTATTTTTACCAACGATGGCAATGGCGTTTTTACTTCTAGTCTTGTGGTAGCTGGCACTTCGCCCCAAGCCATAGCCACTGCCGATTTTGATAAGGATGGCGACCTCGATTTAGCCATTACCAATATAGCGCCTTTTCAGGTTGCAATAAAGCTTAACAATGGTGTCGGTAGCTTTTCGAGTGGTACAACCGTGAGTGTGGCCGATAATGCCCAATCTATTTACCTGGCTGACTTTGATGGCGATGGAGACATTGACTTGGTTACAGGAAACGCCAATTCGGCAGGTACATCGGTATCAGTTCGGTTTAACAATGGCAAAGGCGTTTTTTCTGGTACTACCGAAGTACCTACAGGCAAGAAACCCCAAGGCGTACACGCGGCTGACATCGACGGCGATGGAGATATGGATATCCTCACAGCCAATTTTGTTGACAAAACCATCTCCATTCGCCTGAATGATGGAAGTGGCGCTTTCTCTGGTACTACCGATGTCGCTTCTGCCGGTAACCAAACCTGGGCAGTCAATGCGGCTGATTTTGACGGAGACAGTGATTTGGATTTAATTGCCCTCAATGAATCGTCAAACAGATTCACCATTCTACTCAACAAACTGCCAGCCGGAGCCAATGCGTCTCCTACTATTTCGGCCATTGCCAACCAAAGTGTTTGTATCAATACCAGTAGCCCGGCTATTGCCTTTACCGTGGGAGATGCCGAAACGGCGGCAGCCAGCCTGACAGTGACAGCCTCTTCTGACAACACAACCTTAGTTCCTGTGGCCAGTATTGTGGCAGGTGGCAGCGGCGCCAATCGCACCGTGACGATTACACCAGCGACTGGACAAACCGGCATGGCAACGATTACCCTTACGGTAACCGATGGCAATGCCGCCAGCACAAACATCACTTTTACTTTTACCGTAAATTCCTTGCCAACCGTCGTTGCCGGAAGCACCCAAGCCGTTTGCGCCAATGCCGCGGCCTTCACTTTAGCTGGTTTCAGTCCCGTGGGCGGAACGTGGTCGGGTAGTGGAGTCAGTGCGGCGGGCGTATTTACGCCTTCGGCTGGTTTAGTTGGCGCGCAAACATTAACGTATACAGTGACTCAAAGCGGTTGTACCAATTCAGCCACCAAAACAGTTACAGTAGATGCTTTGCCAACTGTCATTGCTGGAAGTGCCCAAGCTGTTTGCGCCAACGCCGCCGCCTTTACCCTGTCAGGATTCAGCCCAGCAGGTGGCACTTGGTCGGGTAGTGGCGTGAGTGCAGCGGGAGTCTTTACGCCTTCGGTTAGCCTGGCAGGTGCTCAAACATTAACGTACTCGGTTACCCAAAGTGGTTGTACCAATACCGCGACCAAAACCGTTACGGTCAATACTTTGCCAACTGTCGATGCGGGTAGTAGTCAGGCCGTTTGTTCCAATGCTGCCGCCTTCACGTTAACTGGCTTTAGTCCAGCGGGGGGAACGTGGTCGGGTAATGGCGTGAGTGCCGCAGGAGTATTTACGCCATCGGCTGGTTTAGTCGGTGCTCAAACATTAACGTACACGGTTACCCAAAGTGGTTGTACCAACTCAGCTACCAAAACAGTTACGGTAGATGCTTTGCCAACCGTCGTTGCCGGAAGCGCCCAAGCCGTTTGCGCCAATGCCGCCGCATTCACATTAACTGGCTTCAGCCCAGCAGGTGGCACTTGGTCAGGTAGTGGCGTGGATGCGGCGGGGGTTTTTACACCGGCTGTTAATCTGGTGGGCGCTCAAACATTAACCTATTCCTTTACCCAAAGTGGTTGTACCAATACCGCGACTAAAACGGTAACGGTAAATGCTATTCCCACCGTCAGTGCCGGAAGCGCCGAGAGTATTTGCGCTACCGCAGCCGCCTTCACTTTAACCAGCTTCAGCCCGGCAGGTGGAACTTGGAGCGGAAACGGTGTAGATGCAGCGGGTGTATTTACGCCTTCGACTGGCCTAATTGGCGCACAGACATTAACCTACACCTTTACTCAAAGTGGCTGTACCAACTCTGCTACCAAAACAGTTACGGTAGAGGCTGCACCTTCGCCTAATGCTGGCCCTGACGAGCCGGTTTGTGCCAATGCCGCGGCCTTCACTTTAGCTGGCTTCAGTCCGGCGGGTGGCACTTGGGCAGGAAATGGCGTAAGTGCGGCGGGATTGTTTACGCCTACCGTTAGTTTACTAGGCGCACAACTCTTAACCTATACCGTTAACCTAGGCGGCTGTACTAATTCGGCTACCAAAACAGTTACAGTCAATGCTATACCTACGGTTGATGCGGGTGCTATGCAAGCGGTTTGTGCCAATGCTGCTGCTTTCACTTTGACCGGCTTTAGTCCGGCTGGCGGAACGTGGTCGGGTAATGGCGTGGATGCAGCGGGGGTTTTTACGCCTGCGGCTACTCTGGTAGGTGATCAAACATTGACCTATTCTTTTACCCAAAATGGTTGCACTTCTACCTCGACCAAAACAGTTACGGTTAATGCTTTACCCATCGTCGATGCAGGGGCTACCCAAAGCGTTTGTGCAGATGCGGCGGCCTTTACCTTAGCGGGCTTCAGTCCGGCAGGAGGAACTTGGTCAGGCAGTGGCGTGGATGCGGCGGGATTGTTTACGCCTTCTACTACTTTAATTGGTGATCAATTATTAACATACACGGTCACCCAAAGCGGTTGCACCACCTCAGCCACCAAAACGGTTACGGTCAATTCAACTCCGGTAGTTATGGCGGGAGGCGACGAAAGCATTTGCGCTTCAGCGGCGGCCTTCACCTTGGCTGGTTTCAGTCCGACAGGGGGAACATGGTCGGGTAATGGCGTGGATGCGGCTGGCGTATTTACCCCATCGAATACCTTGGTTGGCGCACAACTCTTAACTTATACAATAACTACAGGTGGATGCACCACTACAGCCACCAAAACGGTAACGGTAGACGCTGCCCCTATAGTGAATGCAGGAGAAAACGAAAGCATTTGCGAGGATGCGAAGGCCATTACCTTAACTGGTTTTAGTCCAGCAGGCGGAACTTGGAGCGGTAATGGCGTAGATGCCACTGGGATATTTACCCCAAATGCTAGTTTAGTTGGCGTTCAAACCTTAACGTATTCCGTCATCCAGAGCGGCTGTACTACTACGGCGACCAAAACAATGACCGTCACTGCCCTGCCAGTGGTTGATGCAGGAGATGGAGCGGCCCAAAAGGCGTGTGCTTCAGGCGCTGCTTTTGCGCTTACTGGCTTCAGTCCGGCAGGGGGAACGTGGAGCGGTAGTGGCGTAGATGCGGCGGGGATGTTCACTCCGGCGGTAAGTCTGATTGGCAAACAAGTATTAACTTATACAGTGACGCAAAACGGATGCACGGCTACGGACACCATCAACATTCAGGTAGCTTCGGATCTAGTAGTCACTGCCAATAAGGTAGATAACACGGACTGCCTCGCTCCGAATGGTTCTATTACCCTGACTATTACGGGCGGACTCAACGCGTATACCATCTTATGGGGCGATAACACCAGTGCCTTAACCCTCAGTAACAAAGGCGCGGGTACTTACTCGGTCACGGTTACGGATGCTGGCGGATGCAGTGTGAGCCAGTCTTTTACTCTTGCCGATCCCAATGGGCCAACAGCCTTTACCGTGAGTGGCGGAGGCAGTTTTTGCCAGGGAGGAACGGGATTCAACGTAGGGCTTTCTGGTTCGGAAAACAACATAAACTACCAACTGTTGCACGATGGCACAGCCGTAGGAACGGCCATGGCCGGAACGGGCAGCGCACTGGATTTTGGTTTGCAAACCACAGCGGGAACCTATACCATCAACGCGAAAAATGCGGGCGGCTGCTCCAGTGTGATGACGGGTAGTGCCGCCATTGTGGTAGATGCGCTCCCTGATTTGACCATCACTCCTCCCCCAGCCGTTTGTGCTCAGGCCACCATCAACTTAACAACTCTGACCATTGCCGATGCGAACAACACAACTGGCACACTCAGCTATTGGACGGATGCCAATGCTACCCAGGCGATAACTGACCCGACAGCCATTGGCACGAGCGGGACTTATTTTATTAAGAAAGCAACGGCTGGTGGCTGTTCCGACATTGAATCGGTCATCATAACAATTAACTCAACCCTTACCGCCAGTGCGGGTGCTGACCAAGGCATTTGCGCCACCCTGCCTGCTTTCACCCTCATCGGTTTCAGTCCGGCGGGAGGTAGCTGGAGTGGAAATGGCGTAGATGCGGCTGGCGTCTTTACGCCTACCGCCAGCCTGATTGGTGCGCAAATTTTAACTTATACAGTAACCCAGGGCAGCTGTACGGCCACGGCCACGAAAACGGTCACAGTAACCGACGCGCCGGTGGCTCCAACCCCAGGTGCCAATACGCCCGCAGCAGGAGAATCGCTGAACTTAACGGCCAGCAATATAGCCAATGCTACTTACCAATGGACTGGCCCCGCGAGCTTTACCTCTTCAGAACAGAACCCAACCATCGCCAATGTGTTGATGTCGCAGGCAGGTGTGTATTCGGTAACGGCTACCGTGAATGGTTGCACAAGCCCAGCAGGTGTAGTCGACGCCACCGTTACACCGCCAGTCGTAGTGCCTTCCGTTACCTTCGCGCCAGATTCAGTGGCAGGAAATAGTGGGACGCAAGTGGTGGTGAATATTCGGGTAAAAGATTTTAAAAATATATTGGCTGCCCAGGGTAGTGTACAATGGGATGCTACGGTAGCTACCTTTGTGGGAATAGAAAATTTTGGTTTAGCGAGTGTAACGGCAGCCAATTTCGGCACTACCCAAGCTGGCAGTGGTAAGCTGGCATTCTCCTGGTCAGATCCCGGATTGCAAGCCCAAACCTTAGCCGATGATGCGGCCTTCTTCGCTATCCGATTCAACTTAATTGGCAGCACAGGCACTTCTTCTCTTATCTCTATGTCCGATTCTCCCGTGGAGATGGAAGTGATTACCGCCGGAAATCAGCCGATCGCCACAACCCTAAAAACGGGCAAAGTCACCGTTATTGCCATTGTTAAAGTGGCAGGAAGTATCAAATCGGTGGCTGGCACGCCTATTCGTGGCGTAAGTCTGCAAGTAACTGGTGGTTCGTTGGCACAGAGCTTCACTACCGCTGCCGATGGCCTTTTCCAGTTCGATGTCGTCGGGGCTAATATTATGGTAGCGCCTTTCAAAAACAACGATGTGGTTTCTGCCAATGGCATCACTACCCTGGATTTGATTCTTGTTCAACGCCATATTCTGGCCATTGCACCGTTGACTTCTCCCTATAAAATGATTGCAGCCGACGTCAATCATTCGGGAACGATTACCACCTTCGACATTCTGCTGATTCGTTCACTCATTTTGCAAAACACAACCAGCTTTCCTAACAATCGCCTATGGGCTTTTGTCAGAAGCAATTATACCTTTCCCAATCCTGCCAATCCATTCCCCTACGATAGCACCCGCACGTATACTAGCGGTGGCGTATTCGCTGGACAGGATTTCGTTGGAGTAAAATTAGGCGATGTCAATGATACCTGGGATGCCAACGTGGCCCGTATCGGAGCAGAAGGCGAAGTGGGCTTCCAACTCAGCGACCAGCAAACATTGCCCGGACAGGAAATTACGGTTCCGGTGAAAGTGAGCGACTTTACTGACGTGAGTGGGTATCAGTTTACGTTGAACTGGAATCCGCAAGTGCTGGAATTGGTGGCTGTACAACACGGAAATTTGCAGGCCAATTACGGCTATGGAAAGGTAAAAGAGGGCAAACTGACCACGACCTGGCAAGACAGCCAAGGCCATAGCCGCACCCTGCCCAACGATAGTACAGCTTTCAACCTTCGATTCAAGGTAGTAGGAGAATTGGGTACCGAGTCGGCTTTGCGCATTAATTCGTCCCTGACCGCCAGTGAAGCGTATAACAACCAATTAGCTCCTTTGACGGTAGTCAATACTGAGCGCAACATATATGTGGGCGAGCGCGTAGAAACGCCCTCAGTGACAGGTCAAGCGGAATATGCCTTACTCCCTGCGCAACCCAATCCGTTTAGCGACAATACGGCAATCCGTTTCTCTATCCCTCGATCAGAAGAAGTACAACTGCTGATTTACAATAATATGGGACAGGTAGTAAAATCATTTACCGAATATTTCACTGCTGGCGAGCACAAAATCCGCTGGAACGGCGAAACGGACGCGGGTGCTACAATCAGCACTGGCTCTTACTTCGTGCAGATGCGGGCAGGCACCTTTGTAAAAGGACAAAAGCTAGTAATGGTGCGGTAATCGTAGAGCTGCGATGCCTCGCGGCTCTACTGCAAATAAAAAAGGTCGGCAGCGTTTCAAACGCTGCCGACCTTCTGTTTGAAACAGGTCAACTAATTTAATTTTTGTTGTCTACACTACTGCCTGAATTCATGAGTTTGACCGCCTTTTCTTTGTGGTGGCGAACAACGTCTACGTGCTGTTTGGCCCAAGCTTGAGCCGCCGTCAGGCTAGCGTTGTCTTTGCCCTCAGCTTCTTTTGATTTGGCATAAACCATTTTCCACATCTTATTGTGGCTTTTTTCCATGGCTTTCAAATACTGCTTATCAAACGCAGCACCCGACAATTTGGAAAGCTTAGCCTTCAGTGCTTGGTGCTCAGCAGAAAGTTCAGTAGACAGAATGTAGCTTTCTTTTGCCTTCACTTCAGGAGAAACGGCTATCCAATTGCCAGTAGTACCCATATTGCCTGTGCCAGTACCCATGTCAGTGCCCATGCCTGCGTTTGAGCTACCAGCATTTGTTCCAAGATCGGTATTGCTTGTGCTGCCAGCACCCGACGTATTGCTAGAGTCAGTGGACGGAACGCTTGGATTGGTGTTGCCTGAACCAGCCGAACTACCAATACGCGAGGTATCGGTGCTACCAGTGCCCGTATTACCACCCGCACCAGTACCAGCCGCACCAGCGCCTGTTCCGGTTACCGTACCCGTTCCAGCACCGACACCGGCGGGAGCATTATTATTGTTATTACCAGTATTGTTATTATTGGTGTTGTTGGTTGCATTATCCGATGCCATATTATTGGCTCCTTTTCCAGAAACCATACTGGCAATCATCTGGTTGGCAGTGGTATGCTCGTCAACCATTTCCTGTGCGTATTTTTTCACTTTATCAGCGCTGGCCTTTTCTATGGCAAGCCTGCCCAGTGCAATTTCGGCCAGACCACCTTCATAAGCCTTCTTAAAAAATTCGGCATCGTCGGCGATGTTGATAGCCTCATTGGCTTGGGACTCCATAGTCTTGTCCGAAGAAGCTTCTTTCTGAGCTTTCATCGATTTGTGGCCCGTTTTGGCGCCCGTGTTAGAAGGTTTGTCTGATGATTGGTTTTGTGCCACAACCGAGGTAGCACATCCCAGGTAAATGCCTGCTGCCGCCAATACTGCAACTGCAAGCCGTGTTTTCGATGTTTTCATAGCTGAATAGTAAGGATGATTACCTAGACTTATACCCTATTCACTTATGCGAGGTTGCAGATAGAGGAAGGTATTTTAGGAAGGAGCAAAATATTAGGCGGGATATGTTGGCTTCACAAACAATTTTAATACAATAAATATGTATTTTTCAATAAAAGTCTTAATTTTCCCCAGAAATCATTTTTTGCTATTAAACAGGCATCTGCTTCACCAAAACTATCTTAGCTTTTCAAGACTAACGGTAGCTTTTTCACCAAATACATAAGGCTTGCCTTTAAAAATCTTTGTAAATTTATTCTAGTAACAAGGCTAACAAGGCATTTTTTTACAAAAACCAGCAAATAAACATCCAAAAATATGCATTTATCTTTAACAAAATCAACTCTTTACGCTAATTATGCGGATATCATATAAAGATTTACCAATGTTTTAGCGATGAGTTAGGATATGAATGAAAAATAAAGACTACTAAGAATCATGAATGAAAAAAATTTGTATGTGGTTGGCATTGGTTCCTCAGCCGGAGGTATGGATGCCTGGAAAGAGCTTTTCACCCACATGCCCGATAACCCTGGCGTAGCATTCGTTATTATATATCATTTACTGCCTAATGTTCCGAGTTCAGCCCAGGAAATTTTGGTACAACATACGCGCCTCCAAGTTACCGAAGCAACAGACGGTACCCTTTTGAAGCCCAACTACATTTACCTGATTCCAGCCAATAAAATTCTGACCATTCAAGATAAACGGCTAAAAGTAACCAATCGACCAGCGGAGCATTTATTTCCGATGACGATTGATATCTTTTTACATTCGTTGGGCAATGAATTAAAGGAAAATGCCATCGGGATAATTTTGTCAGGCGCAGGAACCGACGGCTCTAATGGCATTCAGACGATTCATGACCATGGCGGTATGGTGCTGGTACAAACGCCCGATACTGCGCGCTTCGATGATATGCCCAGCATTGCCATTGCCGCCGACAATCCCGACTGGGTGATGCCCCCCAAGGAGATGGGAGCCAAACTGATAGAATACATCCAAAACCCCCAAGTGCTGCGCGATAGAACCATCAAAATAAACGCCGAGCAGGACAATGACGACCTCCAGGAAATTATTCAACTAGTAAGCGATTTCTCGCGGGTTAATTTCAAACACTACAAACTTAACACGGTACTAAGGCGCATTGAGCGGAGGATGAATATTAACCACATTCTATCTACTACCGACTACCGGAATTTTCTGCAAAAGCATCCGGAAGAGCTTCGCGTGCTTTATAATGAACTGCTGATTGGGGTAACCAATTTCTTTCGCGACCCGCACGCATTTCAGGCACTGGTAGAAAAAGTACTGCCTGAACTATGCAAACGCCGCGCTTACGAACCTATTCGCGTGTGGGTGGCGGGTTGTTCTACCGGCGTAGAAGCCTATTCTATGGCCATCCTGTTCGACGAATACATCGAGCAACACAAGTTGGATATCGATTATAAAATATTTGCCACCGATCTGGACAGCCGGGCCATTGAATTTGCCAGCTATGGCCGCTACCGCAACACCATTGCGACAGAAGTTGACGTGGAACGATTACGAAAATACTTCGTTCAAACGGGTGATTTTTATGAAGTAAGGAAGGAGATTCGCCGGAAAATCATTTTCGCTAAACACAACCTGATCAGCGATCCGCCATTTATTAAGCTAGACCTGCTTACGTGCCGCAACCTGTTTATTTACCTGAAAGCAGATATGCAAAAAAAGCTAGCCATGAACTTCAGCTACGCCCTGAAGCCACACGGCTATCTTTTTATGGGTGCCCACGAGTCGCCCAATGATGTGGAAGCCTTATTTGAACCGATAGACCAAAAATGGAAGATATTTCGCAACAAGGCCGGCAACCATTACCGGCATGCCACGGCTTTGCAACCCGATTTGGATCACCTCAGTGTTCACCTGCCCGACCTGCCTAACAACCATCGACGGAAACCCAGCCAATTACCTACGCCCACCTACGACGCTTTTGACCACTATACCGAAGTACTGGTCAATCAATACGCGCCTACGTGTCTTTTCGTCAATCAGAACCACGAGATTACGTATATGCATGGCCTGGTAGAAAGGTATTTGCAACTGCCGCGCAAACGGGTATCCTTCAATCTGTTTCAGATGGTTCCCGAAAACCTGGCTACTATTTTCCGTACGGGTATCCGGAAAGTGATGCAGGGTAACATGAAGGTGTCCTTTAAGAATGTATCCATCAAGAAGAATGACGTTACCTTGCAGGTGGATCTTACCTTTAAAAGCGTTGTTGACCCCGATAAAGAGAAGTCGAATGGCGCTTCGTTGATTTTGATTGAATTTTTGGAATTGCCAAAGGAGACGCTTTCGGCCATGGAGTATGTCATGAATACGATAAATGGCGATGCAGCAGCAGAAAGGGAAATACTAAACCTGGAAAATGAACTGCAAGAAGCCAAAAAGGAACTGCAATACACCATAGATGAATTAGAAACGATCAACGAAGAATTACAGGCCTCGAATGAAGAAATGCTGTCGTCGAACGAGGAAATGCAAAGCGCCAACGAGGAGCTACAATCGTCGAACGAGGAATTATTTACGGTAAATACTGAGCTGAAAGACAAAATAGATGAACTGACGCTGTTGCACAATGATATTAAAAACCTCCTGACCAGCACCGAAATTGCGACTATATTTCTGGATCGTAACCTGAATATCCGGCGGTTCACTCCGTCAGCAAAAACCCACTTCAACTTTCTGGATAGCGATATTGGCCGCCCGCTGGCCCATCTTACTCATCAGTTCGATTACAATAGCTTTGCCGAAGATTCGGAAGCAGTGCTACAAAAGCTGGTACCAATAGAGCAGGAAATATCCAAGAAAACGGGTCAATATTATATTCTGCGCATTTTGCCTTACCGCACCGAAGATTCGCAGATCATTGGCGTAGTCATCACCATTCTGGACGTAACCGAGCTGAAAGAATCGAATAACCAACTGAAAGAAACGACCAATCATTTACAAAGAAGAACGGAAGAACTTCAGGCGTCCGAACAACAATGGAAATCGCTGGTCGATAATACGCCTGACCTGGTCATTCGTTTCGACCGCCAACTGAAGCATATCTTCGTAAACCAGACGGTAGAACAAGAATTGGGCATGCCATTGGCCAATATTATTGGCAAAGACATACAGGAAGCAGGCATATTCCCAGAAACAGTCGCCAACGACTGGATGCATCAGATCACCTTGGTTTTTGAAACCCAACAGCCCTTTAACTACTACCAGGAAATAGAAATCAAGGGCGATAAACGCTATCTGTTCACTAAACTGATTCCAGAATTTGATCTGAATAAAACCCAGGTCGAAAGTGTATTGAGCGTATCCAGAGATATATCGGCGCTTAAACAAATAGAACTGGAGTTGAAACATTCGGAAGAAAACTGGCGCTCACTGGTAGACAATACGCCCGATCTCGTCTCCCGTTTCGATTGTGACCTGCGCTATATCTTTGTGAATAAAGCGGTGGAAAAGGAAGGGGGTATTCCAGCCAGTGAATTTATTGGGAAAACCAAAGATGACCTGGGTGTAATTGCCCAATCGTCTATGTTACAAGCAGCCATGGAAAAAGCGCGGGATACCTTAGAAGCGCAAAACTATTACTTTCAGCATAAATTCAGGAATGGCGAAACCAAGTACTATTATACGATTATCGTACCTGAGCTGACAGAGCATGGGAAAATAAAAAGCCTGCTGCTCATTACCCGTCACATTACCCAACTGAAACAGTATGAGTTGGAACTACTCCGCTCCGAACATACTTGGAAGTCGCTGGTAAACAATACCCCCGACCTGATTTGCCGGTTTGACAAAAACCTTAACCATCGTTTCGTCAATGAGGCAATGGAGAAAGAGTTCGGAATCAAGGCCGCCGATATTATAGGCAAGAATAACCTGGAAGCTGGTTTCCCGGCCAAGCACGAAGCAGAGTTGCTGATACTGGACCTGCAGAAAGTACTCACGACAGGAGAAATTATCAGCCACTATACCTTCGTAGAACAGAAAGGTCAAATTCACTATCTATTCATTAGGTTGGTGCCTGAATTTGAGATAGATGGCCACACGGTAGCCAGTGTGCTAACCATTGCCCGCGACATTACTACCCTGAAAAATTACGAGATTGAGCTAAATCGAAAAAACCAGGAATTGCAGCGCATCAATGAATACCTGGACAATTTCGTCTACGCTGCCGCCCACGACTTACAGTCGCCCGTAGTGAGTCTGAAAATACTGACGCGCTTCATCAACGACCCCGAACACAAGGACAACCAGGCCATGTACGTAGC
>JAZKGK010000171.1:0-6511 GCA_040385915.1 Bacteroidota bacterium | reverse complement strand
TTTGGTTTGTAACTGTCTATTAATCAACGCTGACAGAGATGTGTATAAACGGTAGCCTTCAAAGGGGGAATTCGTGCGTCCAAATTCCCCCTTTGAAGGGGGTTAGGGGGATGTCTAACACGGTTGAATAGCAAATGTCCAGTAATCTGTACTAATATCTAACTTTTGATCTATGTTTAAGTATTATTTTAAAATAGCTGTTCGAAATATTTTTAAGCACAAGCTATTTATCTCGATTAATATCATAGGCTTGGCAGCAGCGCTTACTTGTTGTGTGATCGCCTATCTGAATTGGGATTTCGACTATCGCTTCAATCGTTTTCACGAAAATGCCGAACGGATATTTAAGATCAATAGCCTGAGTACGATCAATGGGAGTCCAATCAAGTTTGCCATCGTGCCTTTGCCTATGGCTCCTGCGATAGCGGAAGAAGTGATTGGCGTTGAAAAGGCGGTTAGGTATTCGGAAGTAATGGCCGACCTGAAATTTGGACAGGAACTCTTTAACTCCAGGGTTGGGTATGTCGATAACGCTTTCCTGGACGTCTTTACCTTTAATATTCTTCAGGGTGACAAACTGGCGCTGAAGGATAAAAGCAAACTTTTCATTTCCGAAACCTTATCCGAGAAGCACTTTAAAGGCGAAAATCCGGTAGGCAAACGCATCACCATCACGTATCGGAACGGTAAGATGATCGATTATCTGGTGGGAGGCGTATTTGAAAAAATCCCGCTGAACTCAAGTTTTCGGTTTGAGGTGTTGATGTCTTTTGAAAATTATACCGAGATCGGTCAAATACGGAAAGATGATTGGGCAGCCTTGATCCCGGCCACCTTTGTGCTGCTCAAAGATCCCACGCAAAGTGCGCGGGTGCAGCAGCAGTTAAGCAAATACGTAGCGATTCAGAATAAGGCCAGGGAAGATTTCAGGGCGAGTAGTTTTTACCTGGAACCCTTGTTGGAAATGGCTGGTCAGTTAGACGAAGTAAGGGCCAATGTGCTGGTGGCGAGTTTACCCGCTTCGGCCATTGTTTCGCCCATCGTAATGGCCGTTTTAATGCTGTTATTGGCAGCTTTCAACTTTGCCAATACCTCTTTGGCTATTTCCAGCAGCCGTATGAAAGAAATTGGCTTGAGAAAAGTATTTGGCGGAACCAAGAAGCAAATTGTTCAACAGTTTTTGGGTGAAAATGTGTTTACTTGCCTCATCGCGCTGTTGCTGGCCCTGCTACTTTCCAAGTACTTTGTGCCTGCCTACAGCTCGCTATGGTCCTTCCTCGATATTAAACTGGACTATTTTAAAAATTGGGAAGTGCCCTTGCTCATGATTGTGTTGCTGGTATTGACAGGTTTCCTGGCTGGCGCGTATCCGGCTTTCTATGTCAGTTCATTCAATCCGGCGGGCATATTCAGCAAGAAAATAAAGTTGTTTGGCACCAATGGCTTTATGCGCGTTTTGCTGGTGTTTCAATTCAGTATTTCTCTGCTATCCATCATTGCCGGGGTCGTTTTTTCTAACAATGCGAAGTATCAGGAATCGCTGGAAATGGGCTTTAATCCCAACCAAACGATTGTCGTAGAAGTAAAGGATGAATCGACGTTTCAGGTTTTCAAAAACCAGATTTCCCAGAACCCCAAAATAATAAGTATAGCGGGCTCAGAAGGGCATATTGGTCAGAACTCCTACAACGTGAGTATGCAAAGTGGCGATCGCAAAATTTTTGCGGAGGGCCTCAATGTAAGCCCAGGCTTTATCGAGACTACTGAAATCAAAGTGCTGAAAGGGCGAAATTTTGAGGAACGCTCTGAGAAGGACATCCGCGAATCGATATTGGTGACGGAACAACTGGTGAAAGAAATGGGCTGGACAGACCCGCTCAACCAGAAGGTGAGTATCAATGACACCTTGCAGCTTGACGTGATCGGGGTAGTGAAAAATATTTACATGCGTGGGTTATGGGAGCCGGTGCGGCCATTATTTCTTCGGGTTTCGACGGAGAAGAACTACCATTTTTTGACGGCCAAGGTAAAAAGCGAGGACTTGTTCGTGGCCAAAAATCTGCTGGAAACCCAGTGGAAATCGGCCTTCCCGAATGTTCAATACAAAAGCTTTTTACAAGAGGAAATCCTGTACGAAGCCAGAACCATTAACAAGAACATACGGGTATTATTTACTTACCTGGCCGTGATTGCCATGTTGTTATCGGCCTCAGGGCTCTTTTCCATGGTGTCATTAAATGTGCTCAAACGCACGCGCGAATTAGGTATCCGCAAGATTTTAGGGGCTTCGCTGGGTAACATCGCGTATTTAATCATGAAAGAGTTCTTGGTAGTTTTTCTATTGTCATCGATACTTGGCTGTGCGGTAGCTTTCCTGTTCGTAAGCTGGCTATTAAGCAGCATTTACGCCTACCACACCTCGGTAGGAATAATGGCATTCGTCATTTCCATCGCTATGCTAGTATCGATTTCCATCGCTACCGTTGGCCAAAAGATTTTCAAAACCGCCGGTGCCAATCCCATCAATTCCATCCGGGAAAATTAAGGGAGGGAAGGTGTAGTAACGAGGGAACGCATGTAATTATGGCAGGGGCATCTAGATGAAACGGCAGGGCTACAGCATTATGGTCCATTCCAATCACGGCTACAGCGTTACGGTGTAACGCTGCTACGACTGTACGACAACATTTGGCATTTTCAGGCAGGAACACATCAACCTCTCAGAACATCAGCTAATCAGCATAATCATCATCTTTTTAACTAATTAAAAAAGTGGTTTCAGGATTTAATTTATCTCCCCAGCAGCGGCGCTTCTGGTCATTGAAAAGCAAGCATTCGACCTTTTGTATACAAGGGCGCATCGAAATAAAAGGGGAATTCAACGCGTCTCACATGGCCGATTGCTTCACGCAATTGGTCGCTAAGCACATGGCGTTGCGAACAACCTATCTATCCAAAGAAGGCTTGTTGTATCCCTTGCAGGTAGTGCAAGAACAAGGTAGCTATACATGCGAGGTTTCTGATCTTTCCAGCCTTGATTCAGAAGCGCAGTCTTTGAGGCTGTTGGAGTTACTGGCAGCTAACCCGTTTGAGCAACTGGATTATGCGGATTTTATTCCGCTGCATACCCGCGTCATCAAGTTGGCTGAGCAGCGGCATGAATTACTGATTACCCTTCCGGCCATGTCGGCTGATAGCAGCTCCCTGAAAGAGATTGTCTATGCGTTTGCCAATTTGTATGCGAAGACTGATTTGGCGTCTCAAGAACAGGCACTCATTCAATATGTGCAATTCTCGGAATGGCAAAATAAACTGTTGGAAGAGCCGGAAAAGAACGCCGATTATTTTTGGCAACAATGCCCGTTTGAAAACTACCGCCGCTCTCAATTCGCGTTTCAAAAGCAGCATGCAACGGGTGCCTACCAGCCTGAAGCTATGTCTTTTACTTTGCCAGCCACTTGGGTAGCGCAAGCCGAAAAACTAGCCCAGGCAAATGCGACCGACCTGCCCAGCATAATACTGGCTGCACTAGGGCTGTTGGTACACAAGCATACCGGACTTTCAGAGGTCATTCTTGGCTTGGTGGCTTCTGGCCGAAAGTACGAACAGTTGAAGGCTACGGTGGGCTTATTGGCTAAAATGCTCCCAGTCACAGTAGAGGTAGATTCAACGGACATTAGTTTTACCGACCTACTAAAAAAGAGCATCCAGGCAACTGAAAATGCCAAGGCCTGGGCCGAATATTTTTCATTCGATTACCTCACTACTGCCCACGCAGCAGAAGCGCCTATCATTCCGATTGGTTTTGAGTTTGTGGATCTGACGGAGACGTTTTCGGCTTCTAGCCATAGCCAATTTACCTGGAAAGGGTTTAAAAGCTTGACCGAACAATTCCGAATCAAGGTAACTTGTGTAAAGGAAGGAGAAACGCTCACCGTCGGAATTGATTATGATCCTTTGTATTTTGATCCGGCTGCGGTATCGGTTATTCAGCAGCAATTAGCCACCTTGCTCGAACAAGCGGTCGCAAGTCCCGCTCTTCCGTTGGCGCAAGTAAGCGCCTTGAGTATATCCGAACGGGAAAAGGTAATTCATCAATTCAATTCCACGCCTGCTAGCGCAACAAATGTGGGTATAGTGGCACTTTTTGAGAAGCAGGTAGCCCTTACGCCAGATGCCATAGCCCTGGTTTTTCGTGAACGAATAGATTCCTACCAGTCCTTGAATATGAAGGCCAACATGTTTGCGCATTGTTTGGTAGACAAGTATAATGTTCAGCGTGGAGATTTGGTAGCCATCTTATTAGATCGCTCACCTTTGGCCATCATCAGTATGTTGGCCGTGTTAAAGATAGGCGCGGCCTATGTGCCCTTGGATATTCAATATCCAGCCCGGCGTATTCAGCACATATTAGAAGATACGCAAGCAAAAGTTTTGCTTTTGGATAAAGAATCGGTCTTGGAATCCTTAACGATTCCTTTGCCTCCGGTATTTGTTTTCCAAAAAGATGCTGCCGCTTTGGGAGCCTATCCGCCGCAAAATCCAGGGAGGAATGCAGCACCAAGCGATTTGGCGTATGTCATGTACACGTCCGGGTCTACTGGTTTGCCAAAAGGCGTACAGATTACCGTAGCGAATATGGCCAATTACGTAACCTGGGCCAATGAGTATTATTTTGAAAATGAACAGGGGAAAGTGTTTGGTTTATTTACTTCCCTGGCTTTTGACCTTACCGTAACCAGCATTTTTACGACGCTCCTCCGGGGAGATGCCCTGCTCATTTATTCGAATGAAGACATTAGTGAGACTCTTCGCCACCTTTTTGACCCAGCAACGGAGGTCAATGCAGTGAAACTAACGCCTTCGCATGTGAGCCTCTTACAAGCGTTGGATATTCAAACCACTAACATTGCTTACGCTATTTTGGGAGGAGAAGCCCTGACGCAAGGACAGGTCGATTTACTGTGGTCGCTCAACCCTGCTATGCGGATTTTCAATGAATATGGCCCAACCGAAACCACAGTAGGCAGTACCATTGTCGAGCTGAAGCCTGGCAATGACCGCATTACGATTGGTAAGCCAATTGCCAATACCCGTGTGTATGTGCTGAACGAAAAGCTGGATCCTATAGGCATAGGCGAGGCCGGAGAGATATGTATTAGTGGGTCAGGCTTGGCCAAAGGATACTTGAAACTTCCCGGCATAACCGCTGAAAGGTTTGTGCCTAACCCGTTTTTGGCAGGAGAAAAAATGTATCGGACCGGCGATTTGGGCCGGTGGTTGCCCACGGGAGAGTTGCTATACCTGGGGCGTAAAGATAACCAGGTGAAAATTCGTGGGTATCGCATTGAACTGGGTGAAATAGAAAAGACGCTACTCAAAAATGCCGCTCTACGAGAAGTCGTGGTGGCTGCCCAGGGCGAAGGGGACGATAAATACTTAGTGGCCTATTTGGTAGGGGAAAACAACATCGATACAGCGCTGGTAAGGACTGAATTGACCAAGGATTTACCCGAATTTATGATTCCTGCTTATTTGGTGGTACTAGATAAGTTGCCGCTTACCACCAACGGAAAGATAGATGTGGCGCGCCTTCCCAATCCCACAGCAACAGCACAGAATGGCCAGGCAGTCTACGTGGCTCCCCGTAATCGAGTAGAAAAGCAATTGCTGGAAATCTGGGAAGAGGTGTTAGAGCGTTCCAATATGGGTGTGTATGACAATTTTTTTACCATTGGCGGCCACTCCATCAAAGCATTGCAGATCATTGCCAGAATTAGTAAAACCTTTCAGGTAGGCGTAAGCCTAACCGGCATGTTTGCCGATCCAACGATTGCCGGGCTTGCCCATTTAGTAAGCCGGGCAGCCAATGCTGGCTACCAGTCTATCCAACCGCTGCCAGAACAGGAATGGTACGAGGTTTCGTATGCGCAACAGCGTTTGTGGATTTTGGATAAGTTAGAAGCCAATAAAATTGTCTACAATATGCCGGGAGCCTTCGTATTTGAAGGAGCCTTCGACCGCGATGCCTTCACGCAAACCATCGAGTCTATTCTGGATCGTCACGAAAGTTTACGCACGACATTTATCAGTGTGGATGGTGCCCCCAAACAAAAAATCAATCCACGCGCTACGCTTGGATTCCAAGTAGGCTATACCGATCTGAGAGATAAAAATGAGCCTTGGGAACTAAGCAAAGCATTAATCCAAGAAGAAGCTTCTACGCCATTTGATCTGGAAAAAGGCCCTTTGTGGCGAGTAAATCTTTTGCAGGTAGAAGAAACGGTGTACGTGGTTATGTTTACCCTGCACCACATCGTGGGTGATGCCTGGTCGATAGGGGTGTTGGTCAATGAAATTTCCTCGGTTTATAATGCATTGAGTCAGGGAAATGAAAATCCGCTGGTGCCCTTGCCGATTCAGTACAAAGACTATGCAGCCTGGCATAATACACAGCTGACAGAAGTTCAAAACCTGAAAGAGTATTGGGTAAATCAGTTGAGCCCCTTGC
>JAZKGK010000170.1:0-28723 GCA_040385915.1 Bacteroidota bacterium | reverse complement strand
TGACAACAGAGAAGAAGAAAGTACCTTTTTATCCTTAAGTTGACAGCATTGAGCGTCCACTAAGACCAGTCGGTGCCGGTGATGCATTGTGGCGATAAGAGCAGGCATGGAGGAACCTAGGGCTTAGTCTAAATAATCAAAAAGCCGGAACACGTAGGCGTTCCGGCTTTTTGATTATCGGTGTGTGGGAAAAGAATGGTTGCGGTTCCGCTAATTAATCGGACTTTCTCGAAGCTTTTTTCTCTTGTTTCTCAGCCCGTTTTTCTTTGATCGTCTTCGTTGGCTCCTTCTTTTTCTCTTTTTTAGCGTCTGTGCCTTTTGACATGGTTTCTGTGGTTTAGATATTGAATAGGTAAAATAAGTAGTTAAGCCTTTCTACTCAATTGGCTCTTAATATACGAAAATACTCCGTCCAAAATTGCTACAATACTAGACAAAAACGAAGAGGAGACAAAAAAAATACATAAAATACCTTATTTGAAGTGCCTTTTCAACCACATTAGTTACCGCTGCCTTCTATGCTAAATTTATTGTTTATCTGACCAAGCCTATCTTTTTCAATTCATCTCTAAGGGCCGGCAGGATGGGCTTGCAGGTATACAGGTGAAGGCAATAGGCCTTTATTTCTTCCTCCAAACTCTTGACAATAGTAAGTTCTTTCAGCCATTTGGCCATCTGCTGGTAAGAATATCTCCCCCGCCCACCAGACTGCAATTCCTGTTCACACTTCGCTACCACAATCTCGAAACAGTCGGTAGGATATAGCTGCACAATGGGCGATAAGAACTTTTCAAAGTCACTCACGCCATTGGATTGCACTTTTTTCACCAATTGTAAAATTTCATCAAACCTTTCTTCGGTTTCCAGCAACTTCATATAAAACAAGTGATTATAGCCTTTGGAAACCTCATCTATAAACGCATTACGCTGACTGGGCTTCCAATAATTGCGTAATTCCAGGTAATGCTCCAGGCTATATAGCCGCTTGGTTACACTTTCCAACGCCGACAAGTACAAGGCATGGTTTCCTTCAACGGTTACAGTACTCAGTATGTATTGGTCAAAATCATGCGCATAAGCTTTCATCATCTTAGTGGCTACCCGATAAAAATCAGCCATTTTCCCCTGGACATAGTATTTTTCCAGCAATTGCTGGGCAATATTTTTCTCCAATCCGGCAAAATTCTCCGCTACCTCACACCACAGTCCTTCGTCACGCTTTAGTTCAGCAATTCTCAGCATTACAAAAGCCGTACTTTGGTCAATCGCTTCATTGGTTTTCAACAAATCGAGCAGGTGCTCGGCCACTACCGGACTTACGAGCAAGGAAAGCAGCAGCGGTTCAAACTGTTTCCAATTATATAACACCTGCCCTTCAGCGGTGAAGATTTCGTCGCCATTGGCATATTTCTGAAAGCGGTTGACGAGCAAATCGAACACTTGCATCACCACCACCTCCGCAGGAATTATCTGGTTTATGTGCTCAATAAGCATCCCAATTTGCTCATCGAACTGACTCATTACTGCGTCATTATACCCACCTCCATCAAATATGCATAGGTCGTCCGAAGCGGGTTCTATCACCTGGATAGTTCCCTCGTACATACCCAGTATAACCCGGAAGGCATTGAGTAAATCAGCTTTTTGAATGAAGACAATGGCCTTCTCCGTGTATTCGGCCAGCACTTCGTCAATCATTTTTTCGGCAATATGCTGCGCTTGTTCCCAGCTTTCTACATAGTAACTATATTCTTGTCCGTATTCGTCATAATCCAATTCGTCGAATGACATGTCCGACAGCCGTTGAAATATAGTATCGCGGATGGTATCGACATTAACTAATGGTGCTACGCCTACTGCCCGCATGCCTGCAGCCTCATTTTCAGGCTCGCCAGGCTCCAGTTCCTGGTATCGGACAAATTGCACAAACTGCGCCCGGATGTTTTCGTCTTTGCTCAGCAATATGCGGAGAAAGGTATTTCGGACTTCCTGGCTAGCCTGCGTAAAAAAATCTTCGAAGCCTGCTTCACTCCACTCAGCCTCGCCTTCAACGTTGTTGGTATCTTTCGAATAATCGCCCGCCATAACGGCCAAGCCCAGCGCTACCGCATGTTTGCAAATACTGTTGTGATCATAAGGACAACTGCAATGAAAGTGCAGATTATTGCCTTTCATTTCCAGCTTCACTTTATACAGGGTCGCCCCGATCACTTTGCCTTCGAACAAATGGCCTTTCCGAACAACCTGCTGTACAGCGCCTTCGTCATAGTATTCCTGACCACGCTCAAAGCTGGCATAGGTAGCCAAATCCTTCAGTTGTTTTTTAGAGAAAAGAGGTGCGGTATTCATAGCAGAAACAAGTGGATGAGGTAAAACACAATCAATGATGCACTTGATTCGGAAGATAGGAAAACTTATTCCCAAATTCCACCTTCAGGCAGAATTTCTAACAGGTTACCGTCAGGATCGCGGAAGTAAAAGGATTTCAAGCCTTTACTCCACTCTTGCTCATGAACAACTTCAACGCCTGCTTCCTCAATGGTCCGTTTCCATTCCTGGTACTCTGCCGGACTCACCTCAAAAGCCAGGTGCTGGTTTCCACTACCAAAATGCGGCGGTAATTTCGTATCATTCTTGGTAGCTTCGGCAATAAAACACAACAGGACAGAAGCACCAGCCCGAAAAAATACGTGCCTATCTTCTACCCTGCCAATGACCGGAAATTTTAATTTGCCATGATAAAAAGCGACCGTCTGATCCAAATCCTTCACATACAGGCAGGTCTCTTTGATTTTAACAATATTCATAGCGACAATAAAAAATGTCATTTCTGCCTCAGCACCCTTCCTAGGAGTTTAACTGATTTAGAAATGACATAGTTGTGAGAGAAGCTACTTAAAACGTTGCCCGTAATTCACTGGCAAGCCTCATTTTACGAATCAACTCAGCAGATTCCTGGAAATTAAGCGTTTGTGCGCCATCTGAGGCAGCTTCCTCGGGGTTTTCGTGCGATTCGTAAATAATTCCATCCGCTCCGGCCATCACCGCCGCCAGCGCCATCGGCTCGATAAAGTCACGAATGCCCATGCCGTGCGAAGGATCAACAATAACGGGCAAGTGTGATTTCTCTTTCAGAATAGGAACCGCGTTCAAATCTAACGTATTGCGGCTGGCCGTTTCATACGTACGAATCCCTCTTTCACAAAGCATAATGCGCTCGTTTCCACCTGAAAATACGTATTCTGCTGATTGCAATAGCTCATCAATGGTTCCTGATAGCCCGCGTTTGATTAGCACTGGCTTGTCTACCTTGCCCAAGGCATCGAGCAGGTTGAAGTTCTGGGTATTGCGCGCCCCTACCTGGAACACATCCACGTAATCAACCATTTCATCTACCTGTGATACCTGCATCACTTCGGTAATAATCTTGATGCCGTTGGCTTGGCAAACGCGATGGAACAACTTAAGGCCATCAATGCCCAGGCCGCGGAAAGCATAGGGAGAACTGCGGGGCTTGAACACGCCTCCGCGCATAATCCGAACACCATTCTCTTTCAAATGCGCCACCATCACTTCAATCTGCGACTCGTTTTCGATAGAACAAGGCCCAGACATAATGGCCAAGCCACCATCGCCAATGGTTACGCCGTCGCCCAGGTCAATCACAGTTGGTGCTACTTTCCACTTGCGCGACACTAGCTTATACGTATCGGAAACGATGTGAATGTCCTTAATCCCAGGAAGGGTGCCCAGGCGGCGGATGTCAAAATCACCCTTACCAATACCGACAAGGTATTCGCCGTACTGGGTTTTAACGGGCGTAGTTTTGTATTTAATGGCCGCAATCTGATCGAGAATGGCCTTGCGCTGGCCATCAGCCAGGTTGGTTTCGAGTTGAAGAATCATATCAATGAACAATAAACAATGATCAATAAACAATAAACAGATCTATACATCTGCTTCTATGCCTGCTGGCCGTTTCACGGAGGTGACGTAATCGGTGATGTCTTTCTTGAGATCGGTGGCATTTTGTAGCACTTTGACAAAGGCGCTGCCAATAATGGCTCCCTGAGCATATTGAGAGGCGCGCGCAAAGGTTGCGTGGTTAGAAATACCAAAGCCAATCAGGCGTGGGTTGCGGAGATTCATTGCATTGACCCGCTGAAAATATGCTTCCTGCCCTGAGCTGATGCTTGATTTTGCCCCGGTTACGCTAGCCGAAGAAACCATGTAGATAAATCCATCAGAAATCTCATCGATCAGGCGGATGCGGGCTTCGGAAGTCTGGGGCGTAATCAGGAAGATATTGTACAAGCCATAACGTTCGAACAGGGGCTTGTATTCTTCCTGGTATTCTTGCAAAGGCATATCTGGCAGGATTAATCCGTCGATGCCCACTTGCTGGCAAGCCTCGCAGAAGCGCTCCATGCCAAACTGTATGACCGGGTTCAGATAACCCATCAACAAAATGGGAAAGGAAACCTTTTCGCGAATGCCCTGCAATTGCTGGAAAAGCACTTTCAGACTCATGCCATTTTCCAAAGCTACCTGATTACTTTGTTGAACGGTTTCTCCATCGGCTACTGGGTCGGAATAAGGCATGCCGATTTCAATAATGTCAACTCCAGATTCCTCTAGGGTTTGCAATACGGTAATCGTGTCATTCAACTGGGGAAATCCGGCAGTAAAATACATGCTGAGAACGCTCTCTTGCTGTTTTTTCTCAAAAAGTTGGGTAATGCGGTTCATAATATGGATGTGCAGATTGGTAGATGTGCGAATTAGTAAATGTGAGGATGAGATAATTTGCAGATGGGTAGATGTAAAGGATGTGCCTGCTAAAAAAATGGACAGGAATTTCAAATATCTCATAACCTCATCTGCTTATAAACACCTAAACTTATTCAGTATACTGATCTACAAACTTGGTGTACGTAGCCAGATCTTTGTCGCCACGACCCGATAAGTTAACCACTACTACTTCCTTTGGCTTTGCTTGTAGCTTCGGCAAGAAGGCCAACGCGTGGGCAGATTCCAAAGCAGGAATAATTCCTTCCAATCGACTTAATTCAAAGGCGGCCTTCAAGGCTTCATCGTCATTAATGGCGTGAAATTCGGCGCGCCCCGTTTCAAACAGGTGCGCATGGATCGGCCCAATGCCTGGATAATCTAAGCCAGCAGAAATAGAGAAAGGCTCAACTACTTGCCCATCTTCGGTTTGCATCAGAATGGTTTTGCTGCCGTGCAAAACGCCAGGTTTCCCTAGCGCAGTGGTAGCTGCCGAATGCCCGGAATGAATACCCTGTCCGCCCGCTTCAATGGCAACGAGCCTTACTTCACGTTCCTGAAGGAAATGGTAAAAAGCCCCGGCAGCATTGCTGCCACCACCCACGCAAGCCAAAACATAATGGGGATTTTCCCGTCCGGTTTTCTCTAATAGCTGCTTCCGAATCTCTTCGGAAATAACGGATTGAAAGCGAGTCACCATATCGGGATAAGGATGCGGCCCCACCACCGAGCCGATGATGTAATGGGTATCTACCGGGTTATTAATCCAGTGACGCATGGCTTCGTTGGTGGCGTCTTTCAGGGTTTGGCTACCGCAGGTGGCAGGCACCACTTTGGCTCCCAGCATCTTCATTCGGTCTACATTCGGCTTCTGGCGCTCAATATCCAGCGATCCCATGTACACAATGCACTCCATTCCCATCAAGGCGCAAACCGTAGCCGTAGCCACTCCGTGCTGTCCCGCACCAGTTTCGGCCACAATGCGCCGTTTGCCCAACCGACGAGCAACCAAAATTTGCCCGATCGTATTGTTCACCTTGTGCGCTCCCGTATGACAAAGGTCTTCCCGTTTAAGATAAATCTGGGTTTTATACTTCTCCGACAGACGGGAAGCATAAAAAAGTGGCGTAGGCCGCCCAACATAATCTGTCAGGAGTTGATTGAACTCGGCTTGAAAAGATGGTTCGGCAATAATTTTGAGGTAGTTATTGCGCAGTTCCTCCACGTTGGGATACAGCATTTCTGGAACAAAGGCTCCACCAAAATTGCCATAATAACCTTTTTCATTTACCTGGAAGCCCGTGTCTACTTGCTGGTTAACCATAAATTTTTTTATTAATGTGCGATTGTGTTGATTCAAAGTTCTCGTTACTCTTCTACCGCAATTTTCACTTCTGACAGGCCTTCCAACATAAGTTTAATTTTGGGAATATCCTTCAAACCGGGACTTATCTCAAACTTACTATTCAGGTCGATGGCGTGGATATTCAGATGCGAAAGGTCGGGAAGTAAATCTGCGTGCGCCAGGTCAATGCCGCCACTCAGAAAAAATGGCTTTTCATTGTCGTACTGGTTCAATAGCTGCCAGTCAAACAGTTGTCCATTGCCGCCATAACTAGCGCCCTGCGTATCGAATAAGAAGTATTCGCAATGCGGTTTATAATTATGAAGCTGACGAAAATTAAAGTCCGGCCCAATGGAGAAGGCTTTAATCATATTAATTCCTTTAGACCCTAACTGGCGGCAAAACTCCGGCGATTCATTGCCGTGTAACTGCACCCAATCTAATCCGTACTTTCGGACGGCTTTCAGAATATAATCGAAATTAGAATTAACAAAAACACCTACTTTCTTGATGTATTTGGGAATGGAAAGCAACAGTTCGGCATCCAATTGTTCGCCCACATATCGTGGAGATTTCTCATAGAAAATGAATCCGATATATTGGGGAGCAATTTCCACCAACTGTTGAATATTTTCATACTCACGCATCCCGCAAATTTTAATTTTTATCATAAGCGTCGTGTTAGGATTGTTATAGTTAGGGTTTAATTTCGAGGCATAATTTACACAATTAACCCGGATAAAGGAGTTGAAAGTTTAGAGTAGAAAGTTGAAACACGTTACGCTAAACTTTCTACTCTAAACTCTAAACTTTAAACTCTCTACAAAATCAGCGCAAGCTTTTTCGGGGCGGCTATTTTTCATAAATGTTTCGCCCATCAGGAAACCCTTATACCCTACTTCCTGAAGCCTACGAATGGTTTGTGGCTGACTAATGCCGCTCTCCGAAATTTTAATAAATTCACCAGGAATCGCATTGGCCAGTTCGATGGAGGTTTCTATAGATACGCTAAAATCCTTCAGGTTTCGGTTATTCACCCCAACCAAATCTATGTGAGGCGAAAGACTGGCTTCCAACTCTTGGAGATTATGCACTTCGAGCAGCACTTCCAATCCCAATGAATGAGCCGTTTGGGCTAATCGCTCAACTTCCTTGGGTTCCAGCACTGCCGCAATCAGCAGAATGGCATCGGCACCAATGGATTTTGCTTCAATGATTTGGTATTCATCTATCGTAAAATCCTTCCTCAGAATAGGACAGAAATTGAATTTACGAGCCGTGGTGAGGTCTTCATTTTTGCCACCGAAAAATTGCAAATCGGTAAGTACCGACAAGGCCGAAGCCCCCGCTTGCATATAACCGATGGAAGTACGCTCCACCGAAACGTAGCGATTGATCATCCCTTTGGAGGGCGATTTCCGCTTTATTTCAGCAATAATACCCGACTTGTCAGGCCGCAACAAGTACTTTTTCAGAGAAACCGTTGGCGTCTGAAAATAGATGCTGGACTCAAGCAATTTGACTGGATAAAGGCTTTTCCGTTCGGCTACTTCCGTTCGCTTGTGGGCAATAATTTGGTCAAGAATGTCCATTTTTGAATGATGAATTACAAATGATGAATTACGAATAATGGAAGAAGGTAATCCTACAAGCAATCATCAATTGTTAATTGTTAATTGATGATTGTTAATTGTTAATTGTTAATTGTTAATTGTTAATTGTTAATTGTCGCTTATTAATTTTTGAAAACAAGTCATAGCCTTGCCGCTGACGAGCGATTCGCGGGCAGTAGCCAGGGCATCGGCCATCGAAAGCTGTTCATTGGCGCAATACAAAGCCATTCCCGCATTGGCAATTACGGCCTGGTTTTGCGTATGTGTACCTTCGCCCTTCAATACGCCCAGAAAAATGTCGGCTGACTCTTTCACCGTCGTTCCGCCATACAATTGCTCAGGCAGGCATTTATCCATGCCCAGATCCTGAGGTGTCAATACTTGATCCTGGCGTTTGCTAATCATTTTAAAACTCCCCGTCAGCGATATTTCATCGTAGCCATCGAGTGCGTGCAAAATAGCAAACTGTTTGTCCGACTGTTGATAAAGATAGGCGTACAAGCGAGCCAATTCCAGGTTAAAAACGCCCACTAATTGCTTTTTTGGAAAAGCGGGATTGACCATTGGCCCCAGCATATTAAAGAAAGTTTTTACTCCCAACTCCTTCCGAATAGGTCCCACGTACTTCATTACCGGATGGAACAAGGGCGCGTGCAGGAAGCAAATATTGGCTTCTTCTATTTTTTTGGTTAAAAAATCTTTATCGTTGGTAAAATGGTAACCCAAATATTCCATCACAGTAGAGGAGCCACAGAGGGAAGAAACGCCATAATTGCCGTGCTTGGCCACCCGTTGACCTGCGCCCGCCACTACAAAAGAGGCCAGGGTAGATATGTTGAAAGTATCTTTTCCATCGCCACCAGTGCCGCAAACGTCCATCGGGTCGTAAGCCGAAAGGTCGATGGATAGGCACAATTCGAGCAGCGCATCCCGGAAGCCTTCCAGCTCCTCTACGGTAATACTTCTCATCATGTAAATGGTTAGGAAAGAAGCTATTTGCGCCGAGTTATACTGCCCGATGTTCATTAATACCTCTTTTGCCTGCGCCTTACTCAGCGTTTTGTATTCAAACAAGTGGTTAAGAATTTCTTTCATTGGATGATTGTAAGGTTAGTTCTAAGTAAGCGTTCAGCGTTCAGTAATGCGGAATTTTTAATGTAGCCAGTTCTCCAGCATCTTCTTGCCGTGCTCGGTCAGGACAGATTCGGGGTGGAATTGTACGCCTTTGACATCATATGTTTTGTGCGAAAGAGCCATTACTTTTCCATTTTCATCCAAAGCCGTTACCGACATGGTATCAGGTACTGTCTCTGGAATAACGGTCCAGGAATGATAGCGGCCTACTTTTATTTCGGAGGGTAGACCCTTGAACAAGCCTTCTTCATTTTGTTGAATAAAAGCCGTGTTGGCGACTCCGTGCAGCACGTCGCCCATATTTTCCAGACTTCCGCCAAACACCTCGGCAATGCCCTGATGTCCAAGACAAACGCCCAAAATACTCTTGGTTGGCGCATATTCGCGAACCAGGTCATGCAAAATGCCAGCCTCAGAAGGAAGACCTGGCCCCGGCGACAGCAAGACCTTATCGTAATTTTTCACTGCCTCCAGCGCAATTTTATCGTTGCGATGCACCTCCACGGTGGCACCCAGTTCCTTCAACAAATACACCAGGTTATAAGTAAAGGAATCGTAATTATCTAATACCAAAATTTTCATAGGTAGTATGTTATTTTTATGCGTTAGTAATCAGCTCATTCGCTAATTCACATATCCGTACATCTTAAATTTCCTTAGCCATTTCAATTGCCCGCCGTAGTGCAGCCAACTTATTGTTCACTTCCTGCAACTCGCTCTCAGCACTAGACTTTGCCACTACCCCAGCCCCGGCCTGATAATACAAGGTATTATCTTTGCTCAGAAAAGAGCGAATCATAATCGCATGGTTAAAGTCGCCATTAAAGTCCATAAACCCAATACAACCACCATAATAGCTCCGATTTAGTTGTTCATAGCGGTCAATCAGTTGCATAGCCATGTGCTTGGGCGCCCCCGATAAAGTACCCGCCGGGAAAGTATCGGCCACCATTTGCAAGGGTGTGGCGTGGTTATTAATCTGCCCAACGACGTGAGACACGAGGTGGATAACATGGGAATAGTATTGAATTTCTTTGAACGTCTTCACCTCTACCTTATCGCTGTGGCGGCTCAGGTCATTGCGGGCCAAATCTACCAGCATCACGTGTTCAGCGGTTTCTTTGGGGTCATCATACAGTTTCCTGGCCAGTTCGGCATCGGCTTGGTCGTCGCCCGTGCGGCGGAAAGTACCCGCAATCGGATAAATGCTCGCCGTCCCCTCTTTGATCACAATTTGCGCTTCGGGCGAAGAGCCAAATATTTTATAACTGCCAAAATCGAAGTAAAATAAGTAGGGAGAAGGATTGATGGAGCGTAAAGCGCGGTAAACATTGAATTCATCGCCGTGGAAACGCTTGGAAAAACGCCTGGAAAGCACAATTTGAAATACGTCGCCTCGCTGGCAGTGCGCCTTGCCGTGGGCTAAAACCTCCAAAAACTCTTCGTCAGTAAAGTTGGAGGCTTCTGTGTCTTCCGGCTGAAAGGAATAAAAAGGATAGTTTTTGTTTTTGATCAATGATTCGAGATAAGCGATGCCTTCATCGGCCTTGGGCGGCTGTTCGGCGTAGCGATGCTCGAAAATATACAACTCATTTTTGAAGTGATTAATAGCAATCACGTACCGAAATACCTGGTAATGAATTAGTGGGATGGCAATGTCAGCCGCTTGCGGGGCGTGCAGATCAATATCCTCAAAAAACTGCACCGCACCGTAAGCCATATACCCAAAAAGCCCATTACTAATGAATTTGAAGGGATTTTGCTCCGTCTGAAACCGCTTGGCGAAGGCATTGAGCATAGGCATGGCCTGTCGTTTGTCGGCTAGTGCAGTATACTCTTCGGTGCCATCGGGAAATTGTTGCAACACTTCGGTGGTATTTACTTGAAAGCGGGCCATGGGCTCACAACAGATATAGGAAAAGCTATTTTCATTGCCGTGATAATCAGAACTTTCCAGCAGAATGCTGTTTACAAACCGATCGCGTAGTTTGAGGTAGATGCTCACTGGCGTAAGCGTATCGGCAAGCAATTTCTTGTAAGTGGTCTGGAGTGGGTATGTTTTCAATTTCAGTGTTGGGTTAGAAAGAAAATCATAAAAAAAAGAGCCTGCTGATGTGAACAGCAAGCTCTTTTTAATTGAAGTCTTTGATAATATTTATATCAAAATTACACAACGAGCAGGTTCACATAACGGATTTCCGAAACGCGCCACCACCAAATGTTCAATTGTGCAAATGAGTTCATAGTTATTATTTGTGTCGCAAATATAGAAGTTGCCGTTAACAAAACAAATGGTGAAGAAAAAAAACAGATAAACTGAATACATTTATTTGCTTTACCTTACCACCCAATTACCCTAACTGCCTTACTTCTACTGCTTTACTACCTTTTTTATCCTCTACTATTTTAAAGGATACCCGATCATTTTCCTGAATATTGTCTTCTAATCCGGAAACGTGAACAAAAACATCGTTTTCTGAGTCATCATCCTTGATGAAACCAAAACCCTTAGATTGATTGAAAAACTTTACCGTACCTTGTGGCATAAAATTGTTAATAAAATAATGAATATTTTTACGCAAAGCTAACAGGAATATCTGTTACACAAATTTTTCTTGATTTTTTTTTAGTAATTGCCTTTTTAAGTAGATGCGTTTGTGAGAAGATAAATTTATGAGATACCAACTTTTCCTTCTTTGGATAGTAGTAGTTACTGGGTGTCATTCGTCCAGTAAATTTGACTGGGTGGCTTCACGCCATTTCAAGGCTGAAGCCTGGCAACAAGACAAGCTTGGATGTTTGGGTCAGCGCGACAAGCTTAAGCAAGCCTTCGAAGCCATCCGGCGCGACCTTCGGGGTTCTTCACAAGATGAAATTATTGAGCTGTTAGGCAAACCGGACATCCAGAAGCTACAGACCCGTCACCAGAAATTTTTTGTTTACTACCTGGAAAACGGGTCTCAATGTCAAAATCCAGAAGCTAGTTCGCAGGCACGTACCGTAGTGATTCGTTTCAATGCCATAGGATATGCCTCTGAAATTACTTATAGCCAGGGCAGACCGTAATATTAATCATTGCCTACAACTGAATTTAAAATCCAGCTAACCAGCGAGAGCACGATGCTAAAGAACAAGGCCGGCAAGAAGCCATTGACAGTAAAGTTAGCAATGAGGGCATCGGCAATGTAAATGATAATGACGTTGATCACTAACAGAAATAGGCCTAATGTTAAAATGGTAACTGGAATGGTTAAGAGGGTAAGGATGGGCTTCACCGTGACATTGAGCAGGGCGAGAATAATGGCTACTAAAAGAGCCGTTCCGTACCCATTGACGGTAACACCGGGAATGAAATAGGCGCTGGCGAAAACTGCGACGCCAGAGAGCAAAAGTCTAATCAGAAAGTTCATATTGGTTCTATTTTCCTCAATAATAAGTATTTATTTAAATAATTAATCAAAAATGCACTTTCATATATTCATCTACTAATAAAAATCATTCACTTATTACAGGACTTTTAACTAAACACCAACAAAATGTAAGTTTTTTTCTAGTCTTGGTTTGCGATCATTCTAATAGTCTAACTACATTTAGTGACTGTATACGAGGAACGCTTTATTTCGATACACGATACATTCACGCAAGCAAGTGAATCAACCTTCATCTTTCTCATTCTTAAATCAAGTATTCTCCCATGTCCCTTCTTCACTCTCAACATAAAGCAGAAAGGCAGTCCACCCTTGAGGATTATTTTTCAGTCCTGGAATCTTCGTTTGGAGCGGCCTGGGCGTGCGCTTCCGATGCGGTTGTGCTGGCAGACAAGGATGGAAAAATTATATATGCCAATCCTGCTTACCAGATTTTGTATGGATTTGAGGAAGATGAGACCAAAGGCCGATATTTTGACACCTTATATCAAGAGAAGAACCAACTCACTTCGCTTGAGAAATACAAAGACTTATTTTATCGGGAAGAAGACAATCACCTGTTAGAATCGCGCATTTTATGGGCTGATGGCTGCGAGCGGGTCATAGAAACGGCTTTGCACTTTATATACCAACATGGCGTGCGGGTGGCTATCGTTTCTGTAATCAGGGATATTACTGGCAAACGGATATTTCAGGAGAGGAAGCAATTGGAATATGCACTAATAGAAAGCGAACGTAAATTCAGAGCGGTTTTTAATCAAACGTTCCAGTTTACCGGTTTGCTAAAATCCAACGGCATTCTGTTGGAAGCGAATCAGACCGCCCTCGATTTTGCAGGCATTACCCAAACAGACATCGCTAATAAGCCCTTCTGGGAAGCACCATGGTGGAATCATTCCCAGAAAATACAGCAACGACTCCGCAGTATGGTAACCGAAGCAGCCAAAGGCAAGCTGATGCGGGACGAATTTGAGATGGTCGGTATGAACAAAACCATCATCACCGTTGATTTTTCCCTTACACCTACCAAAGATGAGACCGGTAAAGTAGTGTGGCTCATTGCCGAAGCAAGAAACATTAGCGACCGCAAGCGGATGGAAATGCAGTTGCGCGTAAATGAAGAAAAATACAAAGCATTGTTCCAAGTATTCCCTGTAGGCATCACCATCACCGACGATAAAGGGAAGATTATTGACGTTAATCCTGCTTCCGAACGAATTTTGGGCCTTAGTCGTGAGGAACATACCAATCGGTTGGTGACGGAAGAGTCCTGGAAAATAGTGGATGGACAAGGCAATCTCATTCCGCCACACCTGTTTCCGGGTTACATAGCCCTGACAGAAAGAAAGTTAGCTAAAAATGATGAAATGGGCGTCTTAAAGCCTGATAAATCCATTGCTTGGCTCAATGTCACTGCTACACCTATTCCGCTACGGGGCTACGGAGTAGCTATTGCTTATGTTGATGTTACACAAAGCAAGCAAAATCAGGAGGCTATTCAGGAAAGCGAGGCTCGCTACCGTATGCTGTTCGATAACACGCGCTATGCCATCTTAAGAACTACACCAGATTTCAGGATATTAGAAGCCAATGCGGAGGCTTGCCGATTGTTTGGGTATTCGCCAGCAGAGATGGCACAGAATACCCAGGCGTACTTAATGGAAAGCAACGATTCCAGAATTGATGAGATATTGACCGAAATTCAACAAACGGGCAAGTTCAAAGGCGAAGTTTCTCTTCTGAAAGCCAATGGAAGCAAATTCATCGTAGAACTCAGCCTCAAAGTGCTCTTGTATGAGAACGGAAACAAAGAATTCTGTATTACTATTCGGTTAGTGAAGTGATAAAAGCTTTTAGCTCTCAGGCATCAGCTGGCAGCTTTGTATGCTGTTAAGTTTGCCGTTCGTTTATACATCTAAAAAGACTCCATGCGGAGAGCTGTCAACTACCTACTTCCTGTGTCTTTCTTGTAAAACGGCGATAATCTCGTCCAAGTCGATATTTTTCTGTTCGAGCAAAATCAGGTAGTGGAACAATAGATCGGCGGCTTCGCCTTTAAAAAGGTCAGTGTTGTCGTCTTTGGCTTCGATCACTAGCTCTACTGCCTCCTCTCCTACTTTCTGCGCTATTTTATTTACCCCTTTTTTGAATAAGGAAGAAGTATACGACTTATCATCCGGATTCAGTTTTCGGTCACGAATGACTTGTTTCAGGTAGTTGAGGAAAGAGGCCTTCCCATCATTTGTTTCCTTAAAACAAGTATCCGCTCCCGTATGGCACACCGGCCCAACAGGCTCTGCCTTGATAAGTAAAGTATCGTTATCGCAATCGATCAGTATTTGCTTTACCCGCAGAAAATTACCGGAAGTCTCGCCTTTCGTCCATAAGCGCTGTTTGGAACGGCTAAAAAAGGTCACTGTTCCCTCAGCCTGCGTTTTCTCCAGGGCTTCCTGATTCATGTAGCCTAACATCAGTACTTTATCGGTCTGGTAATCTTGTACGACCACCGGCACTAAATCATCGTTTTTACTAAAGTCTACTTGCAAAATGGTATATATTAAGTGATGTCCTAAAATTAGTCAAAAGTCAAAAGTTTGAAGTCGAAAGTGTATTCAGAAGCTAATGGGATAATACAAATCTATTCACTCTTACACTGCTAAACTTATAGCCTGATGGCAATATTTTTCTCTTTCAGAAAAGCCTTCAAGTCTGGCACTGCAATCTCCTTGAAGTGAAAAATACTAGCTGCTAATGCTGCATCAGCCTTCCCGACCGTAAACACTTCGGCAAAGTGCTGCATATTACCAGCGCCGCCCGAAGCAATGACCGGAATGGAGGCATGGGAAGAAATATGTGCGGTGAGTTCAAGGGCAAAACCATTCTTAGTGCCGTCAGTATCCATAGACGTAAGCAGCAGTTCTCCTGCTCCCCGGTCTTCTACCTGTTTGGCCCAGGCAATGGTGCGTAGTTCGGTCGGTTTGCGCCCACCGTGTGTGTGTACAATATGCTCATTTCCAATATGACGCGTATCAATGGCTACAACTACGCACTGGCTACCAAATTCCCTGGCCAGTTCATTGACCAGATCAGGATTTTTTACGGCAGAAGAATTAATGGAAACTTTATCTGCTCCGGCATTGAGCAAGGCCGAAACATCCGAAACCGAACTAATGCCTCCGCCTACTGTAAAGGGAATATTGATGGCAAAGGCCACGCGCCTGACCAGCTCAATTAAGGTTTTACGGTTTTCTACGGTAGCCGTAATATCCAGAAAAACCAGTTCGTCTGCTCCCTGATCGGCATAGATCCTAGCCAACTCTACTGGATCGCCAGCATCGCGAAGATTTTCAAAATTGATGCCTTTGACTGTTTTACCGTCTTTTATATCGAGGCAAGGAATAATCCGTTTGGTAAGCATTATTTCAATTAACAATGAACAATTATCAATTAACCCGCAATGAACAATTCCTGAGGAGTGTCGAAGTGGTCTACTTACTTTATCATTAAATGCTCTAATTCTTTTAACGAAACTCGTCCCTCATAAATCGCTTTGCCGACGATCACGCCAAAGATACCCATTTCGTTCAACCGGACAATATCTTCCAGGTTGCTTACGCCGCCACTGGCAATGATCTGTAGTGCTGGACAGCGGGCTTGCATTTGCTGGTATAAGTCGAAAGATGGGCCTTGCAAAAGACCGTCCTTGGCTACGTCGGTGCTGATCACATAGCGAATTCCTTGTTGGGAAAATGCCTCCACAAAGTCAAAAACAGAGGTTTCCGTGGCTTCCTGCCAACCACCTACCGCAATTTTCTCATCCCTGGCATCAGCACCGAGGATAATTTTATCGCTTCCGTAATGGGCGAGCCACTTTTCAAACAAAGGCCGATTTTTGATGGCAATGCTACCACCCGTCACCTGGTGGGCACCAGAATTGAAGGCTAATTCGATATCAGTATCTGATTGTACGCCGCCGCCAAAGTCAATATGCAGCTTGGTGTGGGTAGCAATCTGTTCCAATACCCGATGATTAATGATGCGCTTCTGTTTAGCGCCATCCAAATCGACCAGGTGCAGGCGGGTAAGGCCAGCGTCTTCAAACGACTTAGCCACTTCGAGCGGATTGCTGTTATATTCAGTCTTCTGGGCATAATCGCCCTGCGTCAGACGAACGCATTTACCATCAATCAGGTCAATGGCAGGTATAATTTGAATCATTAATTGGGTGTTAGGTAGTTAGGTATTAGTATTTAGGCATTTGACACGAAGCAGAACTCTCCAAGGCGGTCCCCCGATGCGGTTTTAAACCCTTGGAGAGTTTCGCCGCTGTTGTACACCAACAACGGCATCAACAGACAAGAAATTCTCTAAGATCCTCGCGCCTACTTCTCCGCTTTTCTCCGGGTGAAATTGGGTGGCATAAAAGTTATCTTTCTGCAACATTGCGCTGAAAGGATGGATATAATCGGTTTGGGCGACCGTATAAGGGCTGATTTCGGCATAATAGCTATGCACAAAATACACAAAGGAGCCGTCAATCAGTTTGTCAGTCAAAGCGCCTTTATAGCCAGTAATGGCATTCCAGCCCATGTGAGGCACTTTATGCGATCCATCGGAAACAAACTTCTTCACCTGAATATCAAAAATACCCAGACAATCGGTATCGTTTTCTTCTGAGTGCGTGCACATCAGTTGCTGACCAAGGCACACGCCCAATACGGGTTGAGTGAGGGTTGGTAAGAGGAGATCGAGCCCTTTCTGGCGGAGGTAAAACATAGCCGTACTGGCCTCGCCTACACCTGGAAAAATTACCCGGTCAGCCGAACGAATTTCAGCTTCATCGTCGGAAAGCACGGGGGTGATGCCCAACCGCTCCAGCGCGTACGTCACCGACTGAATATTCCCTGCGTTGTATTTAATAATAACTGTTTTCAATAGTTCTTAAGCAATGAGTAGTGAATAAGGAGCAATCAGCAATAAACCATGGTGCCATCATATCTTTGATTCTTCTTCGAGCAGTCTTTCGATCTCCTGAATAGAACCGAACAATTGCTCGTAAGACTCGATGACGAAGTATTTTTCCTGGAATTTACTTTTGATGTAGGGCGTGTCTAATACCTGGCGAACGTTATAAGGTACCCGAACCGGAATCTCATCACCCGAACCTGAAAGGCAATATTTGGTTTCGCCTACCGATGACAATATTCCCGCTCCATAGATTTTCAGTTGTCCTTCTTCTCTGATCAGGCCAAACTCCACCGTAAACCAATAAATGCGAGAAATCAGCTCAATCACGTGTGGGTTTTCGACGAATCGGAGCGCGATCCGGCTCAGGTCTTCCAGAAAGTTGCAAAGTGGCTGGTTCGTCAGCAATGGCACGTGTCCGAATACGTCATGAAACATATCTGGTTCTTCCAGGTAATCGAGCTGGCTCATTTTCCGCAGCCAGGTAGTAGCGCAGAAATGGCGGCTCGACATCAATTCAAAAAACTCCCGGTTAGGAATCAGGCCCGGAACTACGTGCAGTTGCCAATTGGTCAGCGGGATTAATCTTTGGTTTACTTCTTCAAATTGGGGAATACGATCAGCTACGAAGCCCACCTTGTCTATTCCCCTCATATATTCCGCAGTCGCTACATCGGGCAGGTTTTTGATTTGTCGTTCAAACAAAATTTTCCAAACCTGATGGTCTTCTACGGTATACTTTTCATATTCCTGCCGCATCGGAGACAACGTCGAATGGTATAACATAGCTTTCAAACCAATTTAAAATGAAACAAAAAAGCCTGAATCGGGAAAGGATTCAGGCTAAAATTTATGGCTTTGATAATTTTCAGTTCAAATTATTACCAACCACCAGCCTGATCCATCTTTGGATGAACGTGATAATAAGCGTGGTAGTTTGCTTTTACGATTTTCATGAAGGCAAAGGTAAGGCTATGAGGCAAGAATACAAATACCAGGAAGAAATTTTTATAGGCAAGCTTTTTTTATATGTTGTAAAAAATGAAGTAGCTGCATTTTACACACCACAGGGTGTCAGCAAAGGCTTGCTGGATGTGTGAGAAACCGCTAGTTCGCAGGTAAATTAACCCAATGGATGGCACGGAAGCCGTAAACTTATCGATACCGGACTAACATACGCTGTTTGTTGATACACCTTACCGATCCATAAGAACAGAATATGCAACATTCTCCTGCTTTTGGTAGCAAAACAGCATGGCAACTTCTGCATTCATACCCGGTTAAGGGTGTATCGGCCAGAAATTCTATTTTTGAATACCCACAATGGGGGCACGTTATTTTTGAGATTAGAATAAGTTCTTGCATCATTCGTGTTGGTTTAAGATACTGGATGTATTCTATGTATCAGTCTTACCAAGCTGTGGGGATAATAAGATGGACTGAGTACTCATCCCGCCATTTGCATAGCTAGGCTCGGGCGTAATTTCAGAAGTATCCCACACGTTCCAGGGCGCTTTTCCTTCCAGCCACAACCGATTCAGCATTTGTACATCCCGCAGGGTATCCATGCATCGCCAGAAATCGCCGTGTTTATAAGCCATCAATGCCCCCTCTTGCGACAGCCGTTCCAAAGGAGTCTTTTCAAAAATCAAGTCCTCGCCTCCCTGAAGGTAATCCAGAATCTCACTTTCAAGTACAAAAAAACCTCCATTAATCCAGCCTGCGCCAGTTTGTGGCTTTTCCATAAAAGTCGCTACTCGATCTCCCTCAAAAGACAGATCGCCAAAGCGTGCTGCCGGGCGAACGGCAGTAACGGTGGCTATTTTACCGTGGCTACGATGAAATTGGACAAGCTTATGAATGTCAATATTACAAACTCCATCGCCGTAGGTAAGCATAAAAGCTTCTGGGCCAATATACTGCGCAATCTTTCTGATCCGTCCTCCTGTTTCGGTTTCAAGACCCGTTTCCAATAAATGCACTCTCCAATCCTCGCATTTGCCATTATGAATAGTGACATTACCGCTTGCTAAATCCACCGTTAAATTTCTGGCGCGGTAACAGTAGTTGAGAAAATAATCTTTGATTACCTCGCTTTTATAACCGAGGGCAATAACAAACTCATTGTATCCATAGGCAGCATACATTTTCATAATATGCCACAGAATGGGTCTTCCACCTATTTGCACCATAGGTTTAGGTTTTAGTACAGTTTCTTCGGATAGCCTGGTACCTAGTCCACCTGCTAAAATGGCTACTTTCATAAGATTTTTTGGTTTTAAGATCCATTAGTTTTGCCTCTTGAAGTTTTCAGGAACATGAGATAGCTGGCTGACAAACTTCATCCAGGAATTTCAATTTGACTCATTCGTTGCCATGGAAGGGGTATTTTACTTTGCAGAAAGAACGCTTGTAAATACCTCCTCATCCACTGATTACGAATACCAAAATGCGTCGATTACGTAAGTCTGATTTTCTATACTACTTAAATTAGAAACCTACGATTGTAGAAATTACTTATGAGAGTGATTATTGAGTAAAGCAGGAGAAAAGGGAAAACTAATTAAGAAAGATTTGCAAGAATGCTTGCAAACGCAGATGGGTAAAGGAATGGGAAGGTAAATAGACTTTAGCAAGACCTAGAGTAGATGAATCTCTTAAACGGAGCTCCCAAGCGTAAAAAGCAGATAAAAAACTAAAAAAACGTCCTGTCGGCAACGGCAGAAGCTTACGAAGATTCAAGCTTTGATTTAGTTGGGATACATTAACTTCGTCCTGACCATTATCCGCATCTTCATTAGAGTCTGAGTAGGACGAAGCTCCAGCCACTAGCGCCCAGCTAGCTTTCTGTATAGTTGAGGATAATTCAATGCCTTGAAGAACTAAAAAATCACCACAGTAATTCTTTACTGGCGCAAGCTCCATATTTCCCAATAGGAAAAAACAAACAAGTATGGTGGCAATACTTCTTTTCATAGGCTTATGAAAGTAACTGTTCGATACTAAATTTAATAAAATAAAAAATCAAAATAGTGCATAAACTGAAAAATATTTGATATGAATTACTTTTGATTTAATCCGACAATACAACTTTTCCTATTTATTAAGGCGGGGACAAATCCCATACTATCCTATCTAAATGAAAGCTACTTCCGACTGATATATGGATTCCCTTTAATATAAAAGCGATAGAGCAGCTCGGCTCCCTGGGTTATACCAATGCGGGTGGTCGTTATCATATCGAAATTAGGCTCCTCGGCTGGTAAAAAGTACAAAGGAGTAGTTTTATCGTCTTGTCCAGTCAACAAAGTCTCATTCAGCGACCGCGTAATGCCCATGGCACGAACCAGTTTGCCAGGGCCACTGCATAAGCTCGTCCGATTGTTGGTATGGCGGCGACTTTCCATCAGTTCGATGCCTTCTACTGGCTCCAGGGCACGAATTAGGACTGCTTCGCCTACGCCTGCTTCGGCGGTAACTACATTGAAACAGAAGTGCATACCATAAATCTGATAAATATAGGCGTGTCCGGCGGGCAAAAACATGGCGGCATTGCGAGGCGTCTTCTTTCGATAGGCATGGCAAGCAGGGTCGCCCCATAAGTAGGCTTCGGTTTCTACTACTTTCCCCATCGTAAGCCCTTCAGCACTCTCGTGGACTAGAAAAGTGCCTAGCAACAGTTGAGAAAGAGTTAAAGTATCTTGTTGGTAAAAAGAGAGCGGGAGTTGTAGGATTTGCATTAGAATGAATGAATAAGGTTTCAAGGTTTTATCCGTACTTTGCCGAGAACAAAAATACCGGAGAAAACATTGGCGTATGCACATTTCTAATAGGAAAAAATGGGGAATTGTTTTGCTTTGCCTGCTTCCAGGCGTAATATCCGCGCAGGATATGAGTCGTGTCCGGGCTACGATTGATACACTTTGCTCGCCTGGCCTGTTCGGACGGGGTTACGTAAAGCACGGCGAGAAAATCGCGGCTGATTATCTGGCCAAACGCTTCACTACCATTGGGCTGCAACCTTTCAACCAGTCTTACTTTCAGCCGTTTACGCTCAACATCAATACTTTCCCGAAGCCCATTCAACTGAAAATGGATGGCAAGAAGTTGCTGCCTGGACAGGATTACCTGCTCAACTCAATCTCGCAAAAAGGGCGGGGTAAAGGCAAAGTGCTTCGGCTTGATACGCTGATCCTGACAGATGAGGCTGCCCGGCAGCGCTTTCTGCAAAGTGAGGTCAAAAACAAGGTGATGGTGTATGAAAAGAGGCATTACGCCCGATTGGTCGAACTTCCGCTCGATTATCTGAACAAGGTGTACGAGGCCAAAGCCGTGATTGAACTACAAAACAGCAACAAACTGACTGCTAGTCTGTCGCCGTCTCAACTCAGCAAGCCCCTTTTTGAGATGAAACAAGCAGACTTTAATCCAGCGACCAAAAAAATAAAATTCAAGGCTTACGCCCAATTAATTCCCAATTATCCTACCCAAAACGTGATTGGCTACGTCCGCGGCACTGCCGAACCAGATTCTTTTATCGTGGTGACGGCGCATTACGACCACCTGGGCACGATGGGGCAAGTATATTTTCCGGGAGCCAACGACAATGCCAGCGGCACGAGTATGCTGCTCGAACTGGCGCAACATTTTGCCCAGCATCCGCCGAAATATTCGGTCGCTTTTATGTCGTTCGGTGCGGAGGAGGCTGGTTTGATCGGTTCTAAATACTACGTCGATCATCCGCTTTTCCCCCTTCGCCAGATAAAGTTCCTGATGAATCTGGATCTGCTAGGCACGGGTGATGATGGACTGATGGTAGAAAATGCCTTGGCTATGCACCGAGAGTTTGAAATATTGAACCGTATTAATCAGCAACACCAATATTTTCCTGCCCTGAGCAAGCGAGCCAATGCGCCTAACTCCGACCACTTCTATTTTTCGGTCAAAGGCGTACGAAGCGTGTTCTTCTACACCCTGGGCGGCATAAAAGCTTACCACGACGTATATGACCGCGCCGAATCTCTTCCCCTCACCAAATACAAAGAAGTGTTCGGCCTCCTCCGGCAGTTTGTAGAAGAGTTGTAAGCGGATGACTAGTAGTCTGTTGGAGAAGCTAGTGGTGCCACGACTCTGGCGATGACGATTATAGTCGTGGCACCACTTTAACAATTTTTAGGTATGTCTTTTGATCATTTGCTTACTTTGGAAGCGCAGGAGTTTATTCGTTTGCACTTGGGCGATGATGTGGCTCAACTGGCTTTGCGGGCACGGCAGTATCCTGACTTGCCCTTGACTGATTTGATCCGACAGATCCAGGCGCGGCAGAAAGCCAGGACGAAACTGCCTACCTGGTGCGCCAATGACCGGGTTGTTTTCCCCGTCATTCTTTCCCTGGAACAGTGTTCTTCCGAAACAACTGCCACGTACAAAGCCTCGCTCTGGTCGGGCGATACGCTGGTAGATTTGACTGGTGGTCTGGGTGTGGATACTTTTTTCTTTGCCAAACACTTCAAGCAAGTCATTCATGTAGAGCAGAATTCTGAACTGTCTGCACTGGCAGCGCACAATTTTCGGGAACTAGGTGCGGACAACATTACCTGTCTGAATGAAGATTCTACCGCTTTTCTGGCAGGCATGGCCAGCAAAGTTGATGCTATCTACCTCGATCCGGCTCGACGCGACCGAGCTAACGGCAAGGTATTCCGTTTGGATGATTGTGAACCGGATGTATTGCAACTGTTGCCGCTGTTGTTGGACAAAGCCCACACGGTATTGCTGAAAACTTCTCCGATGCTGGATATTGATTTGGCAGTACAACAATTGAAAGGCGTACAGGCGGTGACGGTTGTTGCCGTAGAAAATGAATGCAAGGAAGTGTTGTACCAACTTTCAGCGCAACCAACCGAAGTCCCGGCGTTGACGGCAACCAATCTGTTGAAAAACGGACAAGCGGATACTTTCACCTTCAGCAAACGAGCCGAGCAACAGGCTGAAGCAACTTTTTCTGAGGCACTTACTTACCTCTACGAGCCGAATGCAGCCCTACTCAAAGCCGGGGCTTTCCAGTCGGTGGCGCAAAGGTTTGGCCTGAACAAACTGCACTTGCATACGCACCTATATACCTCAGAAACCTTGCAGCCCGACTTTCCTGGAAGAATATTCCGGTGCGAGGCTGTGATGAAGCTGGATAAAAAGGCACTGCTGGCTTACTTGCCTGAGGGAAAAGCCAACCTGACGGTGCGTAACTTCCCGATGTCGGTAGCGGATATCCGCCGCCAAACGGGCATCCGCGAGGGCGGAGAGATGTATTTATTCGCTACCACCGATCTGCACAACCGCAAGGTAATCATCGTGACACAGAAGGTAGATCTATTCAGCTGATGCTGGAATACAATCCTACGCCACCCTTCCAGGCGGGTTCACCTCAAACCGCTGAAGAGCATATCTTGCAAAAAGCCAAGGAATTATCGCAACTGATGTTTGATTTGAGAGTCGGTATTATCAGGCAAGTGCTTGGGGAATCACTTGGTTAATTAAGTGTGCCTGAATCTGCAAGCAAATGAAGTACTTTTGCAAGGCATGATTATTGATAGACGAGACACCATTCACCTATTACCAACTATCCTATGAAGAACGTCTATTTTCCTTTTTTACTTTTTAGTCTGCTGGTGAGCCATCTTACGAAAGCCCAAAGCATTCCGGCTTTTGATTTGTACCCCTACAATTATTCCCAAATCAATCCGGCCTATACGGGGGCAGAAAGCCGGTTTAAATTTGCCGCTCAAGGCAGAGCTCACCATTGGGGAACAGATTTTTCTTCTTCGGATTGGATGTTAGCAGGAGAAGTGAACCTCAAAAAGTTACGAAGTGGCATTGGCTTTATGGCCACGCAAGAAAATAATGGATTGCCCTATTTGAAGACCCGATATAGCCTGAACTACAGCTATGCAATTCCCTTGAAAGATAGCAGCCAACTCCGCATAGGGACTAACCTCTCCGTAAATAGACTGTCGATAGAATATAGCAAGTATGACTTTGAGAACGATCATGATATAATATTGTATAAAAATGGTGAGAAAGAGTCCGGTAGCCGTTTCAATGTAGGCGTCGGTGTTTGGTATTCCCGCCGCAAGCTATTTGCTGGGCTCTCTATCGACTATCTGTATCAACCCACATTGACTATCAGCGACAATCTAATAGCAATTCAACTGAAAAGGAATTATCAAGTTGTCTTAGGATGGAAAGAGCTCACTTTAAGCCGCCAATTTTCTACAACTCCTTCCCTGAATTTCTCGACGCATAGAGGGTATTGGGAGATGGATATCAATAATACCTTTGCTTTCCGCAAAATATGGCTACTTGGCATTACCTATCGTACCTACGACTATGAGTATATTAAGCCTACTTCGCAATTTATCTTTAATGGAGGGGTAAAGTTATTGAAGCACTTTCAGATAATGGGGACTATTTACTCAACCACACCCTCAAATGCTTACACTTCAGGATTTAATGGCGAGCTTCTGATGAAGATAACTTATTAATTCTTTTTAATCTTCCGGAAGCAAGCTTATCACTTACCAAAAGGTCGGAAGCGTTTGAAACGCTTCCGACCTTAGACGCATAACTCTCCAACTTTTAAACTTCTAGACGCCTAAACTTTTAAGGCTTTCTTGCAAAGAGGCGATTTTGGCTTCGGCATCGGCGAGTTTTTGACGCTCTTTCTCGATGATTTCCGGTTTGGCGTTGGCTACAAACTTTTCGTTTTGCAGCTTCTTTAAGATAGACTCTTTAAAGCCTTCTTGATAAGCCATCTCTTTCTCTGCATTTTCCTTTTCCTGCTGCACGTTGGTTTCTCCTGCCGTGGTCACAAAGAAGTCGTCAGACTTGATCACAAAGCTGAGTACTTCATCCGGCTTTTCTTTGACTAGGTTAATCTCCGATGTATTAGCCAATTTCTGAAGTATAGCATCGAACTTGGTATACAATGCCGGATTGTCGGTGCGGATAGTTAGGGGCAACGCAACCTTGGGAGATATCTGTTTGGTATTGCGCAGGTTGCGTATCTGCTTAATTACTTCCAATATAATATCTCCTTCAACAAGAGCCGCTTCATTTACTGGTTTCTTCGCAGGCCAAGCAGCGACACAAATACAATCCAACGCAGCTCTTTCCTTAATCTGATGCCATAATTCTTCAGTCAGGAAGGGCATATAGGGATGCAGGACTTTCATCAACCGCTCTAAAAAGTCGATAGTCGCCTCATAGGTATACTGGTCAATTTCTCCTCTAAATACCGTTTCTTCACTGCTATCATCGGCGGCCTCAAAAGGAGGTTTTACCATTTCCAGGTACCAGGCACAGAAGTCATCCCAAATCAGCTTATATATGGCTAGTAGCGCATCAGAAATGCGATATTTAGCAAAATGCTCTTCAATCTCAAACAGCGCCGCATCGAACTTGGCTTCAAACCATTCAATGGCTGGTTGATTGTTCGGATTCACTTTTCCAGGTACGACATCCCAGCCTTGAATTAACCGAAATACATTCCAGATTTTATTGCTGAATCGACTGCCTTGTTCACACAATTTTTCGTCAAAAGGTAAGTCATTGCCAGCAGGAGAACTGAAAAGCATGCCGGTACGAACGGCATCGGCTCCGTATTGAGCAATCAGATCGAGCGGATCGGGCGAATTCCCCAATGATTTAGACATTTTCCGGCCTTGCTTATCGCGGACAATACCCGTCAGGTATACATTGCGGAAAGGCGGAAGGCCTTTGTATTCGTAGCCAGCCACAATCATCCGGGCAACCCAGAAGAACAGAATTTCGGGAGCTGTAACCAGGTCATTGGTTGGATAATAGTAATTAATGTCTTCGTTGTCTGGATTCGTGATGCCCTTAAAAACGGAGATAGGCCATAGCCAGGCCGAAAACCAGGTATCCAGTACATCGGGTTCCTGAATCAAATCATTGGCGGTAAGCTTAGCGTCGGGGCGGCCATCCGTTTTTGCCTGAGCCAAAACCAGCGCCTGCTCTTTCGATTCGGCGATTACAAATTCCCCAGAAGGCAGATAGTAGGCTGGAATCTGGTGTCCCCACCACAACTGCCGGCTGATGCACCAATCCTTTACATTCTCCATCCAGCTCCGGTACATATTCTTGAACTTCGCCGGATGCAGTTGGATTGTGTCATTCATGACATTTTCCAAGGCCGGTTTGGCCAGCGTATCCATTTTCAGGAACCACTGCATTGATAGCTTCGGCTCGATTACGGCGCTGGTGCGTTCCGAATAGCCTACATTGCTTTTATAATCATCAATTTTCTCCAGGTATCCGGCTTCGTCCAAATCCTTGGCTATCTTCTTGCGCACGGCAAAACGGTCTTCGCCAATGTAGCGTTGCGCTTTTTCGTTGAGCGTGCCATCATCGTTCAGGATGTCGATTACCGGTAAGTTATGTTTGATGCCTAGCTCATAATCATTCAAGTCGTGGGCTGGCGTTACTTTCAATGCTCCCGTTCCGAAGTCAGTCGTGACGTATTCGTCGGTGATGATCGGAATTTCGCGGTTAATAAAGGGAATCCTAACCGTTTTGCCGTGCAAATGCTGGTAGCGTTCATCGGTCGGATTTACGCAGATCGCCGTATCTGCCAGAATGGTTTCCGGGCGAGTAGTGGCGATGGTAATGTAGCTCGGTGATGGTTGGCTGCCTTCATTTACAATTTCATACCGGATGTAGTAAAGCTTGGACTGCACTTCCTTATGCAGCACTTCCTCATCCGAAACGGCGGTTTTACTTTGTGGATCCCAGTTTACCATGCGCACACCCCGGTAGATAAGGCCTTTCTTGTGCAAGTCGATAAATACCTGGACTACAGACTTTGAGAAATCTGGGTCCATCGTGAAGCTCGTGCGCGACCAATCGCAGGAAGCGCCCAGCTTCTTGAGCTGCTCCAGAATAATGCCCCCGTATTTTTCCTTCCATTCCCAGGCATATTTCAGGAATTCTTCCCTGGAAAGATCCTTTTTGCTAATGCCTTTTTCCTTCAACATCGCAACCACCTTCGCTTCTGTTGCAATAGAAGCGTGGTCCGTTCCTGGCACCCAACAAGCTTCCTTGCCTTCCATACGCGCCTTCCGCACCAGCACATCCTGGATGGTATTGTTCAGCATGTGTCCCATGTGCAATACACCCGTCACGTTAGGCGGAGGAATGACGATGGTAAAAGGCTCTTTGTTAGGGTTAGGACGAGAAGTGAAGAATTGGTTTTCCAGCCAATACTGATACCATTTATCTTCTACTTCTTTGGGATTGTACGTTTTGGAAATGGACATGAACAGTAAATAATTAGTAGAGGGGCAAAACTAAGGATTTTGGCCTATACATTCCTTATTTTGGGGAATAGCATTAAATTGCTGGAAGCAAAAAACTGAAACCTATGGACTTTGGAAAAGTTGATTCTTCAAAACTGGCGACTATTGACTTTACACTACCGCCCGACCATCCTATTACCCAGCGCGTGTTGTCCGGTAAAAAAGTAGTGAAGCCGCAGGTATACGTTGGCTGCCCGATCTGGACAAATAAGGAGTGGTTAGGGAAAATCTATCGGCCTGGCACCAAGGAGAAGGATTTCCTACCCAATTATACGAAGCAATTCAATACCATCGAGTTGAATACCACGCACTACCGCATTCCCGATGTCGATACAACAGAGCGATGGAAACTAGCGTCTCAGCCGGGTTTTACGTTCTGTCCCAAAATACCGCAGATCATCAGCCACGATAAACAACTACAAGGCGTTGAAGCCATTACAGTGGAGTTTTGCGAAGCTGTCGCTGGCTTGGGCGAATACTTGGGCATTACTTTCCTGCAAATGCCGCCCAATTTTGGCCCCAGACATTTTCCGGTACTGGAAAAGTTTATTCAATTCTATCCGAGAGCCATTCCGCTGGCAGTCGAGTTTCGTAACCAGGATTGGTTTAACGACGAAAAAGTGTGGCTCAAAACAGTAAAAATGCTCCAGCATCACGGTATCAGCACAGTCATCACCGACGTAGCTGGCCGCCGCGATGTACTGCACCAAAGCCTGACTACAACCACTGCGGTGATCCGCTATGTAGGCAATATGGCCGAGAAAACGGATTATTCGCGCGTAGATGCTTGGGTGACACGCATCAAAAGCTGGCTTGATAGAGGCGTTGAACAGGTATATTTCTTTGTCCACGAACACGAAAATATCATTTCCCCAGACGTAGCCCGCCATTTCATTCGAGCCCTCAACCAACAGACCGATTTGAAACTAGCCGAACCGAGGTTTGTAGTGCAAGTAGTACAGGGCAGTTTGTTTTGATATTTGAAGGCGAATTCGAGGCTTAGCCTGTTCTTAGCGTCCGCACAATGCTGTCAACTTAAGGATAAAAAGGTGCTTTCTTCTTCTCTGTTGTCATCCT